>PXBV01000114.1 GCA_003565575.1 Psychroflexus sp.
TCCTTCATGATGCGAACGGGATAGGTGATGTCTTGTAAGGAGTAACCTTCGTAAAAGTGAAAACGTCCCTGCATGACTACAACTTTTTTGCCAGCCAGAGTTCCATAGATGAATTTGCCTTGATGAAACTCTACCGTAGCAGTTGGGAAATGTGGAATGTGGTTGTAGCTTATCTCTTTTTTGATGTCGATGTGGTCTATGAGTTTTCCTAAGCCAGTACCTAGGATGATACCAATCTGTGGGGAATCAAATCCCTTTTCTTGAAGGTAATTTACTGTTTTGTCTAGCCTGTCTTTCATAGGTGTTTGTTTTTAAATTCTTTTGGTAGGTAATGGTGAAATTCTGGATGTTTTTTTAGGTCTTCTAGGGTGTCAATATCAGTTTTGGTTTCTAGTAAAGCTACGTTTAAGCTTTTCAAGTCCTCCAAAGTGTTTTTTAGAACCGTGTTGGTGCTCCAAGCCTTATCTAGAAATGCTTCTTTATACAAGGAGTTCATGCCCATTAAGTAGTAACCGCCATCGTTTGCTGGGCCAAAGACCACGTCTTTGTCTTCTAATTGTTGAAATGCTTCCTCAATATCACGCGGCTCTAGCTCCATTAAGTCGCTGCCAACAATGCAGATTTTAGAATAACCTTGAGCAAATCCCCACTCAAAAGCGGCCTGCATTTTTTGTCCTAAATGTCCTTGACTTTGAACTTGTTTTATAAATAAAGCATCATCCCAAAAATCTTGAGTTTGAATCTTTTTTGAATAAAAAACTACTCTGTTTACGTCTACCTTTCCAATTGTTTTTGCTGTGTGTTGGATTAGTGCTTTGTAAACTTGGAGTGCTTTTTCATTCCCAATACTTTTTGCTAAACGCGTTTTGCATTTGCCAAGTTCTGGGTTTTTTGTAAAAACGATTACTAGATTTTCCATCAATACACCTTTTGTCCTTTTTCTAAATATCTGCTCCAAAATCTATCATATGCATGAATTTTTTGAGTTGGTTTTCCTTGTTGATTATAAACGGGATATCCTTGATTTACCCAATCAAAAATACCTCCATATAGGTTGAATACGTTTTTGAAGCCGGCTTCTTGAAGCTTTTCGCCAATTTGTTCAGACCTAACTCCAATGGAGCAATACACCACAATGGTATCTTGCTTTTTGATTTTATGCTGAATCTGATTCAGATTAAACTCTTCATGTCCTGTATAGATTGCGTTTTGAAGGTGACTGATGCTGAATTCTGATGCTTCTCTAGTGTCTAATAGCTTTATGTTTTGATGTGTATTCTGAAGGTGAATTAATTCTTCAACACTGATGTAGTCCACTGAATTTGAATTGTATTTTTTAAGTACATCATCCAATTTAGTTTGAGAAAAACTTAATACAGAGAATAGAAGTAGCAAGCTGTAATAATTCAAATTCATTTCGATTTGCTTTTTTTAAATGTTGAGGTAGATTCTTTAAAAACTAAAACTTTTCTGAGTCTATTACAGTTTAACAACAACCACCTCCATCATAATGAAATGTAGATTCACTAATGAATATATCATCTCTTCCTAAGGCTGTGAGGGCGTTGGCCGTTTTGTCACAAATGGCCAGGGGTTGATTTTGTAATAAAACATGACCTTTTCCATCATCCAAAAATGATTCGTCTCCATAGTATATAGCGGTCTTTCCCGTAAAAATACATGGGCCGTCCTCTGGCATCGGATCCTTAATGGCGGCTACTTCTACGGATTCTATGTAAATTAATTCATCCGTAGGGTAGTGTTTTGGGTCTAAAACGCGATAGGGTTTTCTTGCCCTTATTTCAATAGTGCCAAAACCGACGTCGGTAAGTGCTTTTATGTACTCTGCAAGTGGTAAACTACCGCTGAGGCAAAGCGCTCTTAGTTTATCATCATTTCTTAAGGCGTTATTCATGTCTTGCTCACAGGTAGGATCACTCATTACTAATTTGCCGTTGGGTTTCAGTACGCGATACATTTCTTCAATGGCTTTTTTGAGATCCTGAGCTTTAAAGATATTGAACAGGCAATTTTGAGCAGCTACATCTATGCTGTTGTCTTCAACAGGAAGATGAAGGGCGTCTCCTTTTTTAAGACTTACAAAGTCACTTTTAAACCAAGGGTTCAATTCTTCGGCTATTTTAAAGTTTTTGCTGGAGGCCTCTAGCATTTCGTCTACGCTGTCTATTCCTATCACTCCATCTTTTTGACGATTGAAGTACGCAAATTGCAATAATTCCATGCCGCCGCCTACACCTACGTAAAGCATCTTGGGGTTGTTGGATAAATCTCTGGCATGCACGGTGCTTCCACAACCATAATTCATTTCCTGCATTATTTTAGGAATTTTCAAGCCTGGTAGCTCCCAAATGGGATTGGTAGTGCAGCAGAGTCCTACATCTGGAGTGAGTGCCGCCTCTTTGTAAACCTCTCGAGTGGTTTCTAAATAACTCATTTTCTGATTTTTTTTGGGGTTAAACTACACTTCCTTGGCAAGAGCTACCTGCGCCAGCAGTGCAGCCATAGCAATGTTGAGAAATGCAAATGGTTCTGTCTTGCAGTTGGTCTTCGTTGTAATCTTTGATGTGCTGTATCCGGCTGTTTACTTTCATTTCTAACATTTGATTGAAATCACAATCGTATAACCAACCATCCCAACTTACAGAAAGGGTATTTCTGCACATTACATTTTTAACGGCAGCTGGATTGTAGGCATCTACAAGCTTATACATATAATCTTCATAATTATTTGATGCAATGAGGTAATCCAAATACCTTGAAATTGGCAGGTTGGTAATGGTGAATAAACTATTGAATTCAATCCCAAAATCTTCTTTTAAAGCGATTTTAAAATCCTGTTCCAAAGCCTCTTGATTGGATGGTAAAAATGCACCTGAGGGATTGTAAACCAAGTCCAACTTAAGTTTAGAATTTGGCATTCCATAACCTACTGCATTCAACTCTTGTAATGCTTTTATAGATTTATCAAAAACGCCTTCACCACGTTGTTTGTCTGTTTTTCCTCTTGTCCAGTGGGGCATGGAACTTACAACGTGTACATTGTGTTTTTTAAAGAATTGAGGCAAATCGTAGTACTTCTTATTTGCTCTTATGATGGTAAGATTTGACCTCACAATAAAGTCCTTTACACCTAGTTTGGCAGCCTCTTTCACAAACCAACGAAAGTTGGGATTCATTTCTGGTGCACCACCGGTCAAGTCGAGTGTATGAGCGGATGTAGATTTAATCACTTCCAGACACTGTAGCATAGTGTCTTTGGTCATGATTTCCTTTCGATCCGGTCCAGCATCTACGTGGCAATGTTCACAAACTTGATTACACATATATCCGAGATTGAGCTGTAGGATTTCAAGAGATTTTGGCTTTAGCGGGAAATCATTGATCTTTTCTAATTGATTTTTAAAGGTAGGGAGCTCATTATTAAAAATTCCATTGGAAAGGAATTTAAGCTGCTCTTCCGCTTTTGCCATCAATTTTTTTCTAGCTAGCAGAGATTTCGTTGCCATTTTAAAGTGGTTTTAAAAGTTAAAGTAGAGTAGTAGTCTATTACCAAACATCAATGACTCAACTTATCATATTTTTTCATCATTTGAGTGGCGTGTACCAGTGTTGCGCCAGATTCAATAGCTGCACCAGCATGTACAGCTTCCATCATTTCTTCTTTAGTGATACCTCTTTGCAAACCATCTTGTGTGTAGGCATCAATACAATATGGACATTTTACCACGTGGGAAACGGCTAAGGCTATGAGTGATTTTTCACGTTCAGAGAGTGCTCCTTTTTCAAACACTTTTCCGTAGTAATCAAAAAATTTGGTGCCTACTTCTTCGCTCCATTCGGTAATTTTTGGAAATTTTCTCAAGTCTTTTGGATCATAATAAGAGTCTGACATGTATAAATGGTTTATAAGGAGAAGTCTCCTTGGGTTTATTGATAATTGAAATAAATTAAAAAGATTCAGAATTTAATCCAATAGCGGTGGAGCTTTGTTTTGAAAAGTACTTAAAATACTGTATTTTAAAGTCAAAGAATGCGTTTTGAAATTAGAAACTACAAGGATTTGCAGGCTTTTTAATAACAAAATAACATCAGTATAAAGTTCTCTTGTCAACTTTAGTAATCTAGTAAAATCTCTTTGGTTATCAATGTCACTTAAGGTAGGAGTAAAGCCAATTTCAGTCTCTTTTTGAAGTAATTGAATCATTTCTGAGCTTACTTTAGCAGTATTCCAGGAGAGATTCAGAAATTTATTGTAGTTGAAGCTTTGCTTTTTTAGCCCTAAAAGATAAAAACCGCCGTCTAAAGATTTGCCTAAACAATTTTTTTCAGAATTCAGACAGTTAATGCAGTATTGTAGGTGTTTGATTTTGAGCTGTGGACAGTCATTTCCTAAGATGATCAGTTTAGAGAATCCTCGATTGAATGTATCGGCTATTGCATTACAAAACTTCTCACCAAACGAAGCACCCCTTTGATTTTGCTCATCAACTACAATTACATTGAGTCCAGTTTTGCGACTGATTTTTAAAAGTCGTTTTTCTTGCAGTTGAAAAAAATCTAAACTCCTTGAAAACGACTTGTAGTTACTTTCTACATGTGCAGATCTGGAAAAAATAAGAATTGTAGTGTCTTTGGTCATAATCTTTTGGATTATCTACGCATCAAATAGCAGTTCGGTTTAAAAATAAGTACAATTATTAAAATATCAGTAAAGAATGGATTGCTAAACTACTTGCTTGGTCTTATAATGAGCGTATTAGGGTAATCAGACCTTATTGACTCAAAAACGCGGTCCGCTTGAATTCTGTTTCTAAAGTTCCCTACCCAGATCTTGTAATATGGGGTTTGGTAAATAATTTTAGAACTTATATCGAGTTCGAGCTTCTTGAATTCTTTAAGGGTATCTTCTGCTTCCTCTAAACTGCCAGAATAAATTTGTAACTTATAGGTGCTTCTTATTTCATTGCTGGCTTCTAATTTATGCTTTTCTACAATTAATTCTTGAACTGTGTTGAGTTGAGCAGAAGATAATTTTTGTGCATTCATGAATTTTGTTTGAAAAAAAAGACAAACTAGCGAAGAAAGTAAAATTAAATTTTTGTGCATTGATGTAGATTTATAACAAATGTACATTTTACCTCCAAGATAAGCCTTAAATTCTAATTTAGAAAGATTATAAATTGACATTTAACACATGTGGATATTCCAAAAACGCTCCTTAAGTGTTACTTTTGTAGTCAATTTTTTGATGCTTGTACCTTTGTATTGTGGGCATCTCATTGAAAATAGGTTAATTATATTTATATGGAAAAGTTGATGGAACGCCCATTTAATCTGAAACACTGCCTATCGGTATTTCTTTTGTTTTTCGCTTTTGTTATTCACGCCCAAGATGACGTTGAGGATGCATATGGTTCTTATGTCCCTGAAGAGGTGGTTAATGCAGATGCTGCAAACGGAAAAAATTTGTTTAATTCTCTCTGTGCTGCTTGTCATAAGCCATACAGGGATGGAGTTGGTCCAAAGCTTCACGGTGTGACCGAAAGAAGGGATATGGATTGGCTTTACAAGTGGATTGTAAACAGTCAAGAGCTTATAAAATCTGGAGACTCTCAAGCAGTTCAGTTGTATGAAGAGTGGAATAAGGTGGCGATGAACGCCTTTCCTCAGTTAAGCAATGATGACATTAATGACATTCTCGCTTATGTTGAAATTCCTCAGAAAGTGAAAAAAGAAGACGATTCGGTAGCTGCTTCTGGTGGTGGTTCTGAATCTGGCGGCGGTGGAATTTCTACTGAAATTGTGTTAGGCTTATTGGCTATAGTTCTTTTGGTGCTTTCAGTTATTTTGTATTTGGTAAATAAAACCCTTAATCGTTTTGCGGAGGCTAATGGAATACCTGTGAGAGCAGACAAGCCCAAAGGTAAGCCTATTTGGGTTGCATTTGCTGAGAACCAATTCTTAGTTTTGGTATCTGTTGTGTTTTTGTTGCTTGCGGTTGCATGGGGAGGCTATGGTTATCTTATGCAGGTTGGCATTGATCAAGGTTACGAGCCTATTCAGCCTATTCATTATTCTCATAGAATCCACTCTGGTGAAAACCAGATAGAGTGTAAATACTGTCATTCATCTGCAAGAGTTTCTAAACACTCTGGAATACCATCACTTAATGTGTGTATGAATTGCCACAAGCAAATTGCTGAGGTTTCTGAAGAAACTGCGACAGAAGATTACTCTAAAGAGTTTTATGATAATGAAATCCAAAAACTTTATGCAGCTACAGGGTGGGATGAAGCCACACAGTCTTATACAGGAGAAACCAAGCCTGTAAAGTGGGTCAGAATTCATAATTTACCAGATTTTGCTTACTTTAATCATGCTCAACACGTCTCTGTTGCTGGTATAGAGTGTCAGGAGTGTCATGGTCCAGTTGAAGAGATGGAGATCATGTATCAGCATTCCCCTCTTACTATGGGTTGGTGTATCAATTGCCATAGAGAAACTAACATAAAAGTAGAAGGTAATGCTTACTACGAAAAAATTCACGAAGAGCTTTCCAAGAAATATGATGTTGATAAGCTGACTGCAGCAGAAATGGGTGGATTGGAATGTGGAAAGTGTCATTACTAATATTAATTTAGAAAATAGTAACTCAATATGTCATCAGAAAAGAAATATTGGAAAAGTGCTGAACAGCTTGAAGATAACAACCCTTTAGTTGAAGCGCTTGAACAAAATGAATTTGCAGAACATATTCCTGCAGACGAATTTTTAGGTGATAAGGAAAAACTTGAAACTTCTCAAACTTCACGTCGTGACTTTTTGAAGTACGTAGGCTTTAGTACTGCTGCTGCTTCTTTAGCTGCCTGTGAAGGTCCTGTTATTAAGTCTATTCCTTATGTAGTCCAGCCAGAGCGTCTTGTTCCAGGAGTTGCAGACTACTATGCTACCTCCATTGCAAACGGTTTTGATTTTGCAAGCGTATTGGTAAAAACTAGAGAAGGTCGCCCTATCAAAATTGAAACGAATAAGGAATCTAACGGACTTTCAGCAGGTAAAGCTAGAATACATGCATCTGTTTTGGACTTGTATGATATTAAGCGTTTACAAGGGCCTCAAATTGAAGATAGGGATGCTACTTGGACAGAGTTCCTTAGTAAGTTGAAGTCTGATTTGGATGCTTCATCAGAACAAAAAATTTATCTACTTACTCAAACTTTTGCTTCTCCTTCTACTCAGAAACTTATTGGTGAATTTCAAGAGGTTTATCCAAATGTTGAGCACGTTACTTACGATACCATATCTGATGAAGCTGCATTAAATGCTTTTGAAGCTAAATACGGATATAGAGCCCTTCCAAACTATGATTTTTCTAAAGCGGAGATGATCGTCTCAGTTGGAGCTGATTTTCTAGGTGACTGGCAGGGAGGTGCTTTTGATTCTGGTTATAGTAAAAGTAGAGTTCCTGCAAATGGTAAGATGTCAAGACACGTTCAGTTTGAGGCTAATATGACGTTGACAGGTGCTAATGCTGACAAGAGAGTTCCAGTAAAACCCTCTGTTCAAAAGCAAATTGTTGTAGAAGTATATAATCAAATCGTAAACAAATTAGTTTCTACTAGTTTGAGTGAGACAGTCAAATCTCACGTGGATGCCGCAATAGCTCAACTTAAATCTAAGTCTTCTGGAGCTGTCTTTGTAACTGGTCTAGAGTCTATGGAAGCCCAAGCTATGGCACTCGAAATTAATGAAGCTCTTGAAAGTGAAGTCTTTGATATACAAAATCCACGATTGATCAAGCAAGGAAAAAATTCAGAGATTAAAAATCTTATTTCTGATATGAAGTCTGGTAATGTTGGAGCTCTCCTTATTGCAGGTGTTAATCCAGCTTACTCATTGCCAAATTCTGATGAGTTTGCTGAAGCTTTGGGCAATGTCAAAACTTCAGTTTGCTTCTCTATGAAAAAGGATGAAACTGCTAAGTTATGTAAATATGTTGCAGCTACTCCTCATTATCTTGAATCTTGGGGTGATGTTAGATTCACAAAAAATGATTTTAGCTTAATTCAGCCTACCATAAAACCTCTTTTTGAAACTAAGCAATTTGAGGATTGTTTATTGTATCTTAATGGAAGCACAGAGAGTTTTTACGACTATATAAAAGACCATTTCAAATCTACTTTTGAAGGCTTATCTTGGAATCAATCCTTACATGATGGTAGTTTTGTGTATGATATGAGTTTGCCAACTCAAGAGAATTCATCTACAATTGACTTTTCTTCGGCTGCCAGAAAGCTGCTCACAGAGAATTCTGCTGATGGTTTAGAGTTAACTCTATATACAAAAACATCAATGGGTGATGGTCAACATGCTAATAACCCTTGGCTACAAGAGATGCCTGATCCTGTTACTAGAACTTCATGGGACAATTACGTGACCATGTCCAAAGTTGATGCAGAAAGCCTTGGTTTAGAAAACTCTAATGTTGCCAATGGAGCCCTTAACGGAAATTACGTATCGATTTCACTTAATTCAAAGACTCTAGAAAAATTACCTGTAATTATTCAGCCAGGTCAAGCGCCAGGTTCTATAGGTTTAGCTCTTGGGTATGGAAAAACAGAGTCTATACAAGAAGAAATGCAAGTTGGTGTGAACGCTTATCCGTTTTACCAAGATTTCAATCAAAACCAAACTGTAGCCGTAGAAAAAGTTGGAGGTGTACATGAATTTGCATGTGTTCAACTTCATCACACTATGATGGGGCGGAGAGATATCGTGAAAGAAACATCTCTTGAAATATTTAATACAAAAGATAAGAATTATTGGAACGCAACACCTCAAGTGTCATTAAATCATGAAGAGGTTGACGTTTCTAATCCTGACGTCGATTTGTGGGATGAGTTTGATCGTAGCATTGGTCATCATTTTAATTTGTCTATTGATTTAAATGCTTGTACAGGTTGTGGTGCTTGTGTTATTGCTTGCCATAGCGAAAATAATGTACCCGTTGTTGGGAAAAGTGAAATACGCAAGAGTAGAGATATGCACTGGTTAAGAATAGATAGATATTATTCTTCAGAAGAATCTATGCAGGGAGATTATGACAAGAAAAATGATATTTCTGGTTTAAGCAGTGCCTTAGGAACTTACGGTGAATTAGAAGCAGCCTCTGCTGAAAATGTTCAAGTAATCTTCCAGCCTGTTATGTGTCAGCATTGTAATCACGCACCTTGTGAGACTGTTTGTCCAGTTGCTGCTTCTGCACATGGAAGACAAGGACAAAACCATATGACTTATAACCGTTGCGTAGGAACACGTTATTGTGCGAATAACTGTCCTTATAAAGTTAGACGTTTCAACTGGTTCTTGTATAATCAAAACGATGAGTTTGACTATCACATGAATAATGACTTAGGCAGAATGGTTCTTAACCCAGATGTTACCGTTAGGTCTCGTGGTGTCATGGAGAAATGCTCTATGTGTATTCAAATGACTCAAAAAACCATCTTAGATGCTAAACGTGAAGGTAGAGTAATAAAAGATGGTGAGTTCCAGACCGCTTGCTCTGCTGCATGTGATAATGGAGCTATGGTTTTTGGAGATATAAACGACAAAGAAAGTGTTGTGTACCAAAAGACTCAAGACGATAGAAAGTATTATCTACTTGAATATTTGGGCACTAAGCCTAATGTGATGTATCACACAAAAATCAGAAATACTGAAGAAGCTTAATCTAATGAAAGAAATTAATATATAGTATAATGTCTCATTACGAATCACATATTAGAAAGCCCCTTATCACAGGAGATAAAACTTATCACGATGTCACTTTAGACGTCGTAAAATCTGTGGAGGGGAAAGCCAACAAATCCTGGTGGATTGTCTTTTCAATCTCGCTTATAGCCTTCCTTTGGGGTCTAGGCTGTATTGTATATACTATCTCTCAAGGTATAGGTACTTGGGGTCTCAACAAAACCATTGGATGGGCTTGGGATATTACAAACTTTGTCTGGTGGGTTGGTATAGGTCACGCAGGAACACTTATTTCTGCTGTACTTTTGCTTTTTAGACAAAAGTGGAGAATGGCCATTAATAGATCTGCTGAAGCTATGACTATTTTTGCTGTTGTTCAAGCAGGTTTGTTTCCAATTATACATATGGGTAGACCATGGTTAGCATATTGGGTTCTTCCAATCCCTAACCAATATGGTTCACTTTGGGTAAACTTCAATTCTCCATTATTATGGGATGTTTTTGCGATTTCAACCTATTTATCTGTTTCTTTAGTGTTTTGGTGGACAGGTCTTTTACCAGACTTCGCCATGATTCGTGATAGAGCGGTTAAGCCTTTTCAGAAGAGAATTTATGGTATTTTATCTTTTGGTTGGAGTGGTAGAGTAAAAGATTGGCAACGTTTTGAGGAGGTCTCCTTGGTATTAGCTGGTTTAGCTACGCCTTTGGTACTTTCTGTACACACTATTGTTTCTTTTGACTTTGCTACATCTATCGTTCCTGGATGGCATACTACTATTTTTCCTCCTTATTTTGTTGCTGGTGCTGTATTCTCTGGTTTTGCCATGGTTAATACACTCCTTATTGTTATGAGGAAAGTGTCTAATTTAGAAAATTACATCACTCTACAGCATATAGAACTAATGAATATCGTTATTATGATAACGGGGTCTATTGTTGGTGTAGCTTATATAACAGAATTATTTATGGCCTGGTATTCTGGAGTTGAGTATGAGCAATTTGCTTTCTTAAATAGAGCTACAGGGCCTTATGCTTGGGCTTATTGGTCTATGATGATTTGTAATGTATTTTCTCCTCAGTTTATGTGGTTTCCTAAATTAAGAAGAAGCATCATGTTTTCTTTCTTCATATCTATTGTTGTAAATATTGGTATGTGGTTTGAGCGTTTTGTTATTATTGTTACTTCACTTCATAGAGATTTTATGCCTTCAGCTTGGACAATGTTTTCACCAACTTTTGTAGATATAGGAATATTTGTAGGGACTATTGGATTCTTTTTTGTTTTGTTCCTTCTCTATTCTAGAACCTTTCCAGTGATTGCTCAAGCTGAGGTTAAATCCATTTTAAAATCCTCAGGAGAGAAATATAAATTGATTAGATTACAAAAGGGAGATGATGCCAAGCTTTATGATAAGCCTGAACAAGAACCCTTACCCGATTTTTCTTCAAAGTCTAACTCTAAAATTAACTCATAATGGCATCTAAAGCTCTGCACATTGTTTTTACAGATGATGATATTTTGATGGAAGCTGTAAAGGCTTTACGTGAAAAAAAGATAAAAATTAATGAGGTGTTTTGTCCATTTCCTGTACATGGTCTGGATAAAGCCTTAGGGATACCGCATACACGTCTAGCAATTACTTCATTTCTTTACGGTATAGTAGGTTTGTCTGTATCAATTTGGTTGATGAATTTTATTATGATAGAAGATTGGCCACAAAATATTGGAGGAAAGCCTAGTTTCAGTTTTATTGAAAATATGCCTTCTTTTGTACCCATTATGTTTGAAATGACAGTTTTCTTTGCTGCGCACTTAATGGTGATAACCTTTTATATGAGAAGTAGATTATGGCCCTTTAAAGAAGCTGAAAATCCTGATGTGAGAAGCACCGATGATAAGTTTGTAATGGAAATTATCGTGAACGATGACAATATTCAAGATATTGCAGAATTAGTTCATGAGAATGGCGCTTCAGAAATTAAATTAATAGAAAATAAATAAGTATATGAGAAGTTTATTTACCATAGTACTTCTAAGCTTGAGTTTTACACTTGTATCTTGTTTTGACAAAAGCAAACCAAATTATCAGTACTTTCCAAATATGTATGAATCTTTACCATACGATACCTATGGAGAATATGATATTTTCCCGGAAGAACAATCTGCTCTGCTTTTAGATGATAGAACCATATCTAGAGGTTTTACTCCTTATGACTATGAAGATTCTTCTGAAGGCTATAGTGCTGCAAAGTCCGATCTAAAAAACGAAATGTCTTACACTCAAGAAAATTTAGCTGAAGGCAAACAATTATATACGATCTACTGTGCAACCTGTCATGGTGACAAAGGAGATGGTAAAGGTTATTTGGTAGAACGCGAAAAAATTCTTGGAGTACCTAGTTACGATGATCAAGGAAGGGCTATTACAGAAGGTAGTGTTTACCATGTCATGTGGCATGGCATCAACACAATGGGTTCCTATGCATCCCAAATGAATAATAGTGAACTTTGGGCTGTTACACATTATGTGATGCAATTAAAAGATGACTTGGAGGGCAATGAGCCAAGAGAGTTCGAAACTGAATCAGAATAAACAAATTATATTATATAGCTGAGATATTATGTATACAATGTCAAGTAAATTAAAATCATTTTCTCTTATCTTAATTGCTTTAGGAGCCATTGGACTTATCTATTCTTTTATAGCTGCTCCATCAAGCATAGAGGAAGTTCAAGATATGCTTCACTCTAGTCATGAATTACATGCTGGAGACCATGCCTCTGTGGAAAGTACAGTAGCTCTTGATGAAGCAGCTCATGAAGATAATCATGCTGAGCATTTATTCCATCAATTACAGAACAAACCATGGGCAGCATTATATGTGCCTGTCATTTTTATCTTTTTAATTTCTGTTGGAGTTTTCGTTTTTTATGCACTTCAAAATGCATCTCAAGCGGGCTGGTCTCCTGTTCTCTTTAGAGTCATGGAAGGTATATCTTCTTACATGGTACCTGGAGGAATTTTAGTTTATGTTCTGTTGGTTTTGTCAAGTTTACACCTTAATCATATGTTTGTTTGGATGGATCCAGAAGTTGTAGCTCATGATGAAATTATTCAAAACAAAACAGGCTACTTAAATACCCCTTTCTTTTTACTTAGAGCGGCTTTATACATTGGAGGTTGGATTTTGTTTTCCAAACTCATGATAAAGAACTCTAGAAAAATGGACGAAGGCTTTGATTTGAGATTGCATAAACGAAATTTTAAATTATCTGCCGGATTTCTAGTTTTCTTTATTGTAACCGAGTCTATGATGTCTTGGGACTGGATTATGAGTATTGATACACACTGGTTCAGTACTTTGTTTGGTTGGTTTGTACTAGCTAGTATCCTTGTTACAGGAGTTACTACAATTGCACTTGTTACCATTTACCTTAAAGGTAAAGGCTATTTAGAATATGTTAACGACAGCCATATTCATGATTTAGCAAAATTCATGATGGGCTTCTCTATTTTTTGGGCTTACCTTTGGTTTTCCCAGTTTGTTTTAATTTGGTATGCCAATATCCCAGAAGAAGTTACTTATTATGCTTCTAGATTTCAGGATTATCCACTTTTATTATTCGGTACATTAATATTAAACTGGGTGCTACCAATGCTCATCCTTATTAACACAGATTTTAAAAGAATTAATTGGATTGTAACTTTTGCAGGTATAATTATTTTGATTGGACATTATATTAACTTTTATGTAATGATTATGCCTGGTACTGTTGGCGATGCTTGGTTTATCGGTATTCCTGAAGTTAGCGCTTTACTTTTAGTTATTGGCTTATTTATATATACTGTTTTCAATGCTCTTTCAAAAGCACCTCTTACAGTTAAGAATGGGGCTTACCTAGAAGAAAGCAAACATTTTCACTATTAAATTTTAAAAAGAACCTAGAAGATGACCGTATTACTTATAATTTTAGTTGCAGCTTTATTAGGAATTACGATTTGGCAGATTTCAAAAATCTTCAAATTATCTCAACCTGTAGAAAGTGATGACACTCAAGTAGCCACTAATGAAGATAATCAAAAACAAGGCAAAATTTTTTTAGCCTTCACCGTTTTCCTATATGGGCTGATGATATATTCATTTTGGAGCTTGAGTAAATTTTATGCACCAGGTGCTTCAGAACATACTGAAGATTACGATAGATTATTTTTTATATCTCTTGGGCTTATTATGTTTGTTCAAGTGATTATTCAATTTCTTATACATTGGTTTGCCTATAAATATAGAGGAAAAAAAGGGCAAAAAGCTCTTTTTTATGCAGATAACGATAAGCTTGAGTTTATCTGGACTATCATTCCTGTGATTACCCTAGCGGCTTTAATCATCTATGGATTATTTAGCTGGTCCGAAATTATGAATGTTGAAGAAACTGACGACACCTTAGTTGTTGAAATTTACGCTTATCAATTTGATTGGAGAGCCAGATATTCAGGAGAAGATGGTACGTTGGGAGAAGCTAATGTTAGATTTATTGAAGGAGTAAATCAGTTAGGTTTAAATGAATCTGATCCTTACGCTCAAGATGATATAATTACAAGTGAACTTCATTTACCTGTTAATAGGCCTGTTCTTTTCAAGTTCAGATCTCAAGATGTATTGCATTCTGCATATTTCCCATTTTTCAGGTCCCAGATGAATGTTGTACCTGGTATGGTCACTCAATTTGGCTTCACTCCTACAACAACTTCTAAAGAAATCCGAAATAGCGATTACATGGTTGAAAAAGTGAAGAATATCAACGAAATTCGTAAAAATAATGATAATCTAGATGATGATGAGAAGCAATATGAGTTTGAGTATTACCTCTTGTGTAACAAAATTTGTGGAGTATCTCATTACAACATGCAGATGAAAATTGTTGTTGAAACTGAAGAAGAATATGAGAAATGGATTTCAGAACAACAAACGTTTGGAGAATTAACAGCACAAAATTAATTGTAAAATTTAATAAATAGAATATATGTCAGTAGCTGCACAACCACTTGCTAACGATCATGCACATGAGGATCACCATGAGCCAACTTTCATAGAAAAATATATATTTAGTACTGATCATAAAATGATTGCTAAGCAGTACCTTATCTCTGGACTTATTATGGGTGCCATAGGTATTGCTATGTCTATGCTTATGAGGTTACAATTAGCATGGCCTAATGAGACCTTCTGGATTTATGAAGTGCTACTTGGTAAATTTGGACAGGGAGGTGTTATGGATCCTAGTATTTATTTAGCGCTCTCAACCATTCATGGTACTATTATGATTTTTTATGTACTTACAGCTGGTCTTAGCGGGACATTTAGTAATTTACTAATACCATTGCAAATTGGTGCAAGAGATATGGCTTCTGGATTTATGAACATGCTATCGTTTTGGCTATTCTTCATATCCTGTATTGTTATTGTAGCTTCTTTCTTTGTTGAAGCTGGGCCTGCATCTTCCGGATGGACAGTTTATCCTCCATTAAGTGCATTACCTCAAGCTATTGGTGGATCAGGTTTAGGAATGACCTTGTGGCTTGTAGCAATCACTATTTTTGTTGCTTCCTCACTATTGGGTTCATTAAACTATATTGTTACAGTTTTAAATTTAAGAACCCAAGGGATGACAATGACAAGATTGCCTCTTACCATTTGGGCATTTTTTGTTACAGCTATTATCGGTACTGTTTCTTTCCCTGTTCTGTTAGCAGCAGGTTTGTTGCTCTTGATGGATAGAAGCTTTGGTACTTCCTTTTTCCTTAGTGATATTTATATTCAAGGAGAAGTACTTTCTTATCAAGGAGGTTCACCTGTGTTATACGAGCATTTATTTTGGTTTTTAGGCCACCCTGAAGTTTACATTGTTTTGCTTCCAGCACTCGGTATAACTTCAGAAATAATTGCAACCAACTCAAGAAAGCCGATATTTGGTTATAGAGCAATGATTGCTTCAATATTAGCCATTGCGTTTTTATCTACAGTAGTTTGGGGACACCATATGTTTGTTTCAGGAATGAATCCATTTTTGGGTTCTGTATTTACCTTCACTACTTTACTTATTGCTATTCCTTCTGGTGTAAAGGCTTTTAATTATATTACCACTTTATGGAAAGGTAATCTTCAGCTTAACCCTGGGATGTTATTTTCTATAGGACTTGTTTCTACTTTTGTAACTGGTGGTTTAACAGGCATTATCCTTGGTGACAGTACACTGGATATTAATGTTCATGATACTTACTTTGTTATTGCCCACTTCCACTTAGTGATGGGTATTTCTGCTCTTTATGGATTGTTTGCAGGCGTTTATCACTGGTTCCCGAAAATGTTTGGTCGTATGATGAATAAAAACTTGGGCTATATTCATTTTTGGATTACTGCTATAGGAGCATATGGTATTTTCTTCCCTATGCATTTTATCGGAATGGCGGGATTACCGAGACGTTACTATAAATTTACAGAGTTTCCTTATTTTGATGACTTAGCTGATACTAATATTTTAATCTCAGTTTTTGCATTCATCACAGCTGCCGCTCAATTGTTCTTTGTCTATAACTTTATCCACTCTATATTTTATGGAAAGAAAGCTGAACAAAATCCTTGGAAGTCTACAACTTTAGAATGGACAACACCTGTAAAACATATACACGGTAACTGGCCAGGTGAAATTCCTAAGGTCTATAGGTGGTCATATGATTATAGTAAGCGTAATAAAGATGATTCTGATTATATAATAGCAGGTCAAGATTTTGTTCCTCAAAATGTCCCAATTCAAGAGAACGAGGAAGAGATGAATGAATAGCTTGTAATACTTAAAACTATACAGCCTCCATTAATTTTCTGGAGGCTTTTTTATTTATATTTGTTTCATGAATGAAAATCTAGATGCTTCGGGGAGTAACTTTAGCCATCAAGATCAGGAAGTGGAAAAAGCACTTAGGCCTTTATCTTTTGATGATTTTGCTGGTCAGTCTCATGTTTTAGAAAATCTTCAAGTATTTGTAAAAGCGGCCAACCTTAGAGGTGAAGCCTTAGACCACACTTTATTCCATGGGCCACCAGGACTTGGAAAAACCACTTTAGCACATATTCTAGCCAACGAGTTACAAACTGGCATTAAAATTACATCGGGTCCAGTTATTGACAAACCTGGAGATTTGGCAGGTTTACTCACAAATTTAGAGCCTAGAGACGTATTGTTTATAGATGAAATTCATAGACTCAGTTCCGTTGTTGAAGAGTATTTATATTCAGCAATGGAGGATTTCAAAATCGATATCATGATTGAAACCGGTCCTAACGCGAGAAGTGTAGAAATCAACCTAAACCCATTTACTTTGGTTGGTGCTACTACCAGATCTGGATTACTTACCGCTCCTATGCGAGCTAGGTTCGGGATTTCTAGCCGTTTGGAGTATTACTCTACAGAACTATTAAGTGATATTTTGCTAAGAAGTGCTTCAATTCTCAACGTCTCTATTTCACCTGAAGCTGCTATTGAAATTGCAGGAAGAAGCAGAGGGACTCCAAGAATTGCTAATGCATTACTGAGACGGGTGAGGGATTTTGCTCAAATAAAAGGGAATGGTAAAATTGACATGGAAATTTCTAAATACAGCCTTAAAGCACTCAACGTAGATGCATTTGGTTTAGATGACATGGATAATAAAATACTATTAACCATCATAGATAAATTTAAAGGTGGTCCTGTAGGTTTAACTACTTTAGCCACAGCTGTGAGTGAAAATGCAGAAACTATAGAGGAAGTCTATGAACCTTTTCTTATCCAAAAAGGCTTCATCAATCGAACCCCACGAGGGCGAGAAGTTACAGAAGCGGCTTACAAACATCTAGGAAAACTTAGAGAAAGCAAGCAAGGAGGATTATTTTAAATTTAACACTATGTCCAGCTTAAAATCTTTTCCTGAAGTTTCATCTATAGACTTTTTTAAGCATGCAGGAACTATTCTGAAGAACCCTCTGCCGTTTCATCACAAAAACTTTGAAGCTTTAGGGGATACTTTCAAATTGAATTTAGGTTTTGGAAACTCGGTTGTTTTCTCAAGAGACCCAGATTTTGCTATTTATGCTTTAAGGGACAATCAAAAAAACTACAGAAAATCAGAAATTCAAACCAAAGACCTTGCAAAATACGTTGGTAACGGACTTTTAACTTCTGAAGGCGAAGAGTGGAAGTTTCAACGCAAATTGATTCAGCCTGCTTTCTACAAAAAAAACCTTCACAGTTTACTCCATCTTATGCTTCAAACCATTGATGATGAACTCGATAAGGTTAGTATCAACTCAATGATAGATGTTTTTCCAATTTTTAATGACTTAGCCTTTAAGGTAGTAGTAAATAGCTTATTTAGTGATGCTATAAATTCTGAAGAAATTGCAAAACTACAAGAAGTCACAGAAGAAACCCAGAAGATGCTTGTAAAGGAATTAAGACAACCTTACAAAAAATGGTGGTTTATATTAAGCGGAGAGCTCAAAAAAAACTTAATGCTAAGCCAAGAGGCAAGGCAGTTGCTTTCAAAAATTATCAAAAGGAGACTTGAGTCTAAGACAGAAAGTAAAGACCTTTTGGATATGCTTATGGCCTTAACTTATGAAGACGGTTCTAAGATGAATGAAGAGCAGCTAATAGACGAAATTTTGATTCTCTTCATAGCAGGGCATGAAACTACTTCCAATGCTTTGAGTTTCACCTTTCAACTAATAGGGCAAAAAGATGAAGTACAACGTAAATTAGTGTCAGAAATTGAAAGTTTAGCTGATTCATCACCACTTGATATTTTGAAAAACAGTACCTATACCCAACATGTTATTCAAGAATCTATGAGGTTGTTTCCGCCAGTCTATTTTATTGACAGACAAAATATTGAAAAGGATAAGTTTAATGGCTTTGAAATCCCAAAACACACCAATCTTTTATTTTCAGTGCATCAAATTCATAGGAGTAAGCATAACTGGGAAGCTCCAGATGAATTTATTCCAGAGCGTTTTATGGGGACAAGACGTGTAAGCGATTTCTACTTTCCCTTTGGTGCTGGGCCTCGCAAATGCATTGGGAATAATTTTGCCATTTACGAAATAACCCTGGTTTTACATCAGTTTTTGAAGAAACTGAAGATTGTAAATGTGAATGAGGAAATAGGCATACAGCCCCTCATTAGCTTAAAACCTAAAGACGCCTTCGTGAAATTTTCTAAACGTTAATCCCATTACTACAAAAGAAACTTATTCAAAACTTATAAAAACAGAAGCTGACCGGCTTGGTTTTTTGTCATGTGGTATTTCCAAAGCAGAATTTCTAGAAGACGAAGCACCAAGGCTAGAGGCATGGTTAAAGCAAAACGCGCATGGAGAAATGAAGTACATGGAGAATCATTTTGATAAACGCTTAGATCCAACTAAGCTTGTAGAAGGCTCCAAAAGTGTAATTTCACTCCTTTACAATTACTATCCAGAAATTCATCAAAATGAAAACTCTTACAAACTGAGTAAATATGCCTACGGTAGAGACTACCATCACGTCATCAAAGGAAAACTGAAAGAAATGATGCACACGCTGCAAGAAGAAATAGGCGAAATAGGTGGTAGAGCTTTTGTAGACTCTGCTCCAGTGCTTGAAAAAGCTTGGGCGGCCAAAAGTGGATTAGGTTGGGTTGGAAAACACTCCAATCTTTTATCAAAATCTACAGGTTCATTTTATTTTATTGCTGAATTGATTCTAGATCTAGAGTTAGAATACGATTATCCAGTAACAGATCACTGTGGCACTTGCACAAAATGTATAGATGCATGCCCAACAGATGCCATTTACGAGCCTTACAAAGTAGACGGCAGTAAGTGTATTTCTTACTTTACCATAGAGCTAAAAGATGAAATTCCAACAGGCTACCAAGGAAAATTTGATGATTGGATGTTTGGCTGTGATATCTGTCAAGATGTTTGCCCTTGGAATCGCTTTAGTAAACCTCATAATGAGCCGCTTTTCAATCCACACCCAGATTTACTGTCATACAACAAGAAGGATTGGGAAGAAATCACCAAGGATGTATTTAATGAATTTTTTAAAAAATCTGCTGTAAAACGAACAAAATTTTCAGGATTACAAAGAAATATCAACTTTATTAAAAATAAATAAAAAAGGCGTAGCTTTCTAAGCTCAATATTTCACGGGAATTGTTTCAGAATAAGTCATAAGGTTTACCTTTGTTCTTCATTAAAAAAAGAGTCCATATTAAAATTAATAAGACTGAAAAGTTTATGAGCACATCACGAAAACGCAGAGAAGCCCTTGTTTACCACGCCAAACCAAAACCAGGGAAGACAGAAGTTATACCTACAAAAAAGCATGCATCACAAAGAGATTTAGGTCTGGCCTACTCCCCAGGAGTTGCTGAGCCTTGTAAAGAGATAGAGATAGACAGTAAAAACGCCTACAGATACACCAATAAGGGAAATCTAGTAGCTGTAATTTCAAACGGTACTGCTGTTCTTGGCTTAGGTGATATTGGCGCTGAAGCTTCAAAGCCTGTAATGGAAGGAAAAGCCTTACTCTTTAAAATTTTTGCAGATATTGATGTTTTTGATATTGAAGTAGATACAAAAAATGTTGAGAAGTTTATAGAAACTGTCAAGAATATTGCCCCAACCTTTGGTGGCATTAACCTAGAAGACATAAAGGCACCAGAGGCTTTTGAAATAGAAGAACGTCTCAAAAATGAATTATCAATTCCAGTGATGCATGATGATCAACATGGAACAGCAATTATATCCGCAGCTGCTCTTCTTAATGCCTTAGAGCTTGCAGATAAAAAAATAGATGAAGTGCAAATAGTAGTTTCTGGAGCCGGCTCTGCTGCTATTGCATGCACAAAACTTTATGTACTACTAGGCGTTAAAAAAGAAAATATCTTAATGTTTGACAGCAAAGGGATTGTAGATAAAAACAGGAATGATCTCTCGTTCAAACAAAATGAATTTGCTACAGACCGAAACATAAAGGATTTAGCTCAAGCTGTAGAAAATGCAGATGTATTTTTAGGGCTATCCGTAGCAGGAGTTCTTAAGCCAGAGATGCTCGCAAAGATGGCTCCTAATCCTATCGTTTTTGCTATGGCAAATCCAGACCCAGAGATAGATTATGATTTAGCACTAGAGACTAGAGATGATGTCATCATGGCTACAGGAAGAACAGATTTCCCTAACCAAGTTAACAACGTGCTAGGGTTTCCGTACATCTTTAGAGGAGCCTTAGATGTAAGAGCTACCCAAATCAATGAAGAAATGAAAATGGCTGCAGTTAAGGCATTGGCCAGGTTAGCTAAAGAACCAGTGCCAGAACAAGTCAACATTGCATATGCAGAAACACGCTTAAATTATGGCAGGGATTACATCATTCCCAAGCCTTTTGATCCTAGGCTTATTTCAGAAATTCCTCCAGCAGTAGCTAAAGCTGCCATGGAGTCTGGAGTGGCTCAAAAACCTATTAAAGACTGGGATGCATACAAGGAGGAGCTTCTGGAACGTATGGGTAGTGAAGATAAAATTACAAGACTTCTTATCAATAGAGCTAAGCAAGACCCTAAACGGATAGTTTATGCAGAAGCAGATCATTTGGATGTCTTAAAAGCTGCACAGATTGCTTATGATGAAAAGATTGCTACGCCAATCTTGTTGGGAAGACGTGATTTAATTCTTGAACTTATGGGTGAAATCGAATTTGAAGGAGAAGACATTCTCATTATAGACCCAAAATCTGACGAAGAAAAAGAACAAAGGCATAGGTATGCTGACGCTTTGTGGAAAAAACGAAGTAGAAAAGGAGTAACATTTTATGATGCAAAGAAACTTATAAGAGAGCGGAATTACTTTGCTGCCATGATGGTAGAAAATGGCGATGCAGATGCTATGCTTTCTGGCTATTCTAGAGCTTACCCAGCAGTATTAAAACCTATTTTAGAACTTATAGGTAAAGAAACTGGAGTTACCAACGTTGCTTCTACTAATCTTATGAATTCTAA
>PXBV01000264.1 GCA_003565575.1 Psychroflexus sp.
ACATAAAACAAATCCTTTGAAGTTGCGCCCAAATCAACAGGCTGTATTTCAAAAAGGTGATGAAAGTCTTGAGAGAAACACTGTAAAAGCTAGTGATTTCAATTCTTGGATAGATAACGTTTTACTTGTAGATGAATTGTCCTTTCTAGAGCTAAAGAAAAAATTGGAACGCCGATATAATGTTACAATTACAAATGAAATTGAAGACCTCTGGGATAACCGTTATAGAGGAGAATTTAAGGATGAATCGCTCTCAGAAACCCTAAGAACTATTGCTCTAAGTTCTCATTTTGATTTTGAAGTAGATGGAAAACAAGTGACAATTTTCAGTAAGGAACATTCAACAACCGATAATAATAACTAAGTATTAATTTAAACCATTAATGATGAAAGATTACATTAGGAGAGAGAAAGTGAACAAAGGTTCGTTTTCCCATCGATGGACAATAAAACCAATGTGCACATTGGTTCTATCGATTTTTATTGCAGTACAAGGTTTTGCTAATCCTAAACTACAGCAAAACTTATCTATTGATTATGAAGATGCGTCACTTCTTGATGTGCTCAATGACATGAAATCAAAATCTAAATTCAATTTCTTTTATAATGTCGATGAAATTGAAGAAAGTAAAAAAATAAGTTTAAAAGCCGAGAACATGACTTTTGAGGACATCTTAAAAGAAATCGGTAAAAAAGCAAATTTTGACTATGCCTTCAACGGAGAACAAGTTGTTCTTACTGCTGCAACGACAGTAGTTCCTGTTACTGTAAAAGAAGACGTGATTCAAGACCGAGAAGTCTCAGGTACAGTCGTAGACCAAGACGGGAATCCACTTCCTGGTGCCAACGTTATAGTGAAAGGCACAAGCACAGGAGCTCAAACCGACTTTGATGGAAACTTTACTGTAAAAGTTCCTGAAGGTAGAACTATTTTGGTAGTATCTTATGTAGGTTTCCAAAAAAATGAAGTAAGTGTAGAAGGAAAATCTAATGTTGAAGTACAATTAGTCCCAGACGCTGCACAGCTAGATGCTGTGGTTGTAGTGGGTACAAGAGGTAAACCTAGAACATCTTTTGACTCTCCTGTAGCAGTAGATAATTTCAAAACATCAGATTTAGAAAAAACAGGAAAAGCAAGTGTAGACCAACAATTGATGCTACGCGTTCCTTCCTATAATGCAACAGAACAACCTGTTTCTGATGCGGCTGCTCACTTTAGCCCAGCAGATTTGAGAGGTCTTTTTCCTAGTAGAACTTTAGTTTTGGTCAATGGAAAACGTAAAAATGCAAGTGCGCTAGTTTATAGTTACGTCACACCAGGTCGTGGTGAAGTAGGTGTAGATATGAAAGCGATACCATCAGCTGCTTTAGAAAATGTAGAGGTTTTGAGGGATGGAGCTGCTGCCCAATATGGTTCTGATGCGATTGCAGGGGTCATCAACCTTAGAATGAAAGAAAAAGTAGATCCTTTTGTAAATACTAGCTTTAGCACCACTACAAGAGGTGATGGTGAGCAGTACCAATTAGAATCTGGATTTGGTGTGGATTTGGGTGAAAAAGGCTACGCCAACTTTACCTTAAGCCATATGGACTCTAAAAGAACTCAACGGGCTGGAGAAATCACGAGTCTTGAAGATGAAGCCAACTATTGGGGTGTAACAGATGATACCGATTTTAATACTAACGATTTAAGCAACTTCTTAGACAGAAATCCAAGTGCAGGTTTTGTAGTAGGTTTACCAGACATGACCATTACCAACTTTGCGTATAACCTTGGTTTTACGCTAGATGAAGAAACGCAAACAGAAATTTACTCCTTTGGTACGTTAACAGACAGAGAAGGTTCTGCCCCGCAGTTTGCTAGAGTCCCATATTGGGTACCAGGTTTTGAAGCCATCTATCCAGATCAAGATTTTTTCTTAGCACAAATGGCTCCACAGATAAGAGACCATACCTTTTCATTGGGAATGAGAACAGTACATAACGAATGGAATTTCGACTTGAGTTCTACCTTGGGTAAAAACAGAATCGATTACTATATCAACGATTCTTTCAACCAGTCTTTTGCTGGGAGTAGCCCATCAGATTTTTATAATGGTGCTCACCAGTTTAGTCATGTGGTCAACAACTTAGACATCAACAGGACATTTAAAGATACGGGTCTAGAGTCCTTATCATTAGCTTTTGGTGTAGAACACAGGACAGAACGTTTTGTGATAGAAGAAGGTGAGTTTGCTTCTTACGGCGATGGAGAATCTCCAGATGCTCAAGGAGGTAGAGTTGGATCTGAATCTTTTGGTGGATTTAGCCCAGAAAACGCCTCAGACAATTACAGATCAAACATTGGTTTTTATACCGATGTTACAGCAGATGTAACAGAGGACTTCCTTGTAAGCGGTGCTGTAAGGTTTGAAAATTATAGCGACTTTGGTTCTAATGTAAGCTGGAAATTAGCATCCCGTTTGAAAGCTCTTGATGATAAATTGGTTCTTAGAGCCTCTGTAAGTAGTGGTTTTAGAGCTCCTTCACTTCACCAAGTGTATTACACAGCTCAAACCACCACCTTAACAGAAGATGGTGTACAAGAAAATGGTATTTTAAACAATGCCAACCCAGCCTTAAGAGCTTTGGGAATACCAAGACTAGATGCTGAAACCTCTTTCAACATAAGTACTGGTTTAACTTATAGGTTCAATAGAAATTCTGGTATTACCATAGATGCTTACCAAATTGATGTAGATGATAGAATTGTACTATCGGGACAAGTCACCTCTACTGGTGACCCCAACAGCCCAATTGATCAAACTTTGAACAGCGTAGGAGTTGGTGCAGCAGGATTCTTCCTAAATGCTATAGATACTAGGACACAAGGTATAGACATTGTTTACACCTACAGCAATATTGAGCTAGGTAGAGGTTTTTTAAGCGGTAGTTTGGCAGCCAACTTTAATAGAACAGAAGTACAAGGCACAAATTTCCCAGATTTCATTGTAGACAACAACTTGGAAGATGCCTTATTTTCTAGAGAAGATATTTCTAGAGTAGAGACTTGGAGACCAAGAGAAAAAATAATAGGTACAGCAAGTTATAATATAGACAAGTTTACCGCCAATTTATCTTTAATGTATTTTGGTTCAGTTACCTATAGACACCCATCCAATCCTTTAGATGACGCCACTTTTGGAGGCAAAACGCTTACAGACTTGAGTGTTAACTACGAGTTTACAGATAAAATCAATTTAACTTTGGGTGTGAATAACTTATTTGATGTCTTCCCAGACACGTTTGCAGAAGCTTATGCAGGAAGAGGTGGAGCACCACAAGACAGAAACTTGGATTTTGTAGGAAGATTTAGATATCCATGGCAAACCACACAGTTTGGTATAGATGGTACAAGAGTGTTTACACAACTAAACATTAATTTTTAGAGTGAGTTAGAATTAGCTCTAATTACGAACCTCTACCGTTTTTGGTGGAGGTTTTTTTGTGGTATTTTTCTATTGAATTTGATAAAAGATAGATTGATGCTGGGATGTAGTTGGTTTTATGTTTTATGCTAAACTGATGAAAATGTATAGAATCTAGAATATCTGAAGATTATGCGTTAGCAATAATGTTTGCAAAATTTTGAAAGCTTTGCTTGCTGTTTTAATTTACAATCTTTAGCTGAAAATTAGATTGAAATAGTCCTCGCCCTGAAGCTTCAGTGACTATAAGGACTTTACATAAGAGTAAAGAAGTCTTATAAGCTTCAGACATTACGTCATATCAAAACAAAATCGCTTAACTTATAGTGAACCTCTACACTCAGGACGATGGTATGAAGTTAACTTAAAACATTAAAGCTGGATATCGTAAAACACTTATGCTAACGTGAGCAAAATCAAAAGAAAAAAATAATTTCGTTTTTCTTAATGACATTTTACAATAAAGTTGGTAACTATTTAGTATCAAAAAGATGTTCATCTACTAGATTCAAATAATTAATTATCAATGTGTTGCGTATGTTTTTCACGCCAAGACCGCAAAGATTTTCGCAAAGGACGAAAATTTATATATTAATGATTATCAATAATTTGCGTTGCTTTGCGTTTCTTCTTTGCGAACTTCGCGTGAAGTAAAACTTTGATTTCCAATATTTAAAATAGACTGATTAGTTACGAAAATTGAATTAAAACACGTGTCTGCTTAATGAGGATATATCGGTATTATTTACTGAAGGAATTCATAGGTAATTTAATTATCCCTCCCCTTTGGGGAGGCTTGGTGGGACTTTAAAACAAGCGCTTGATTACAGCTTCAATATCAATTAACACAATACTGAACACACCTAAGACCAGGATAAATTTGAGTAAATTATGTAGGATGAGATAATGATTTTTTTGCTCTGAACGCCAAAGTTGAAATAGGAAAACGATGAGAAGGATGACGCATAGTAGAAAATAATAATCCATATAGCCAGAATCGAAGTAAACAATTAATATAAGTGCTGGAATGATGGTAGAAATCACTAAAATAGAAATGAGTCGTTTGGTGAAACTGATGCTATATTTTACTGGAATTGTGGAATAATCGAAGGTGAAATCGCCTTTTAAGTTTTCAAGATCTTTAACGAGTTCTCTTATAAGGATGATAAAAAACAAAAAGACCGCATGCACAAAAATGACAGCTTCGAAGTTTTTGTAATACACAAAAATGATAAAAAATGGCAGAATGGCTACAAATCCTGCTGTGAGCGTCCCTAAAAACGGATAGCGATTGAGTTTGTGAGAGTACATCCACAACACAAAAATGTAGAGCGAAAAGAACAGTACTGCCTTGAAACTCACAGCACTGGCTATGATAACGCTTAAAAAATTGAGCGTAAAGTAAACGCCTAGTTTAGTTTTTTGGCTCACATAATTATCGAGTAAAGTCTTTCTTGGCCGGTTGATAAGATCTTTCTCGGAATCATAAAAATTATTGATAAGGTATCCTGAGGCGATAGCCAATGCGGTAGAAATCACTATCAAAAAAAGCTTAGGATCCAAAGCCACTTCTTGTATAGGCAAGTGATGTGCCATGATAAACATGGAAGCTAAGTATTGCGCTATCACAATCACAAGTATATTGTAACCGCGAATAACTGAGAACAAGCTCAAAAACTTGAGCCAAATACGTTTGTTCTCTCGAGACATGTTCTAGGAGTTTAGAAGGTGTAAACCACTTCTAGCTTGTGGTCTTTTAAAGCTTCTTTTGCTTTATTAAAATCCTGTGTAAATCCCAATATATAACCGCCACCACCAGAACCACAAAGTTTTAGATAATAATCGTTGGTTTCGATTCCATTTTTCCAAAGTTCGTGAAATTGCTTTGGAATCATCGGTTTGAAATTATCTAAAACTACATTGGACAGGTGCTTGATGTTTCCAAAAAGCGACTTGAAGTCACCTTCCAAAAAGTTATCTACACAAGCATCTGTATGTTTTACAAATTTATCCTTGATGATATTCCTGAAGCCTTCTTGCTTCATATTTTCCATAAAAATCTGAACCATAGGAGCCGTCTC
>PXBV01000345.1 GCA_003565575.1 Psychroflexus sp.
ATGCAAATGAAAATCGTTCAAGCCTTAAATGAAGGCAACGAGGGCTGGGGCAATGGTTTGGTAAAAATTTACGAAGGTCTTGCAAACGATTTCAGTTATGCAGAACCTAAGGATATTATGATTTTCGCCGACAATCATGATATGGATAGAATTTTTACCCAGTTGAATGAAGATGTAGAAAAGACAAAAATGGCTTTAGGGCTTATTTTGATACTGCCTAGAACACCTCAGATTTACTATGGTACAGAAATCCTGATGGAAAATTCAGATAAGCGTGGGGATCACGGTTTGATAAGAACTGATTTTCCAGGAGGCTGGGATGGTGATGAAATCAATGCCTTTACAGGTGAAAATTTGCCTGAAGAGAAAAAAGAGTTTCAGACGTTCTTGAAGACACTTTTGAATTTTAGAAAAACTTCAGATGCTATTTTGGAAGGAAAAATGATTCATTTTGCACCTTTTGAGGGCATTTACCCAGTCTTTAGAATTCATGAGAATGAGATTGTTGTGGCTTTTTTAAACACCAATGCTGAAGCACAGACCGTTGACGCTTCAAGGTTTAAAGAATTGGGTCTGTCTGGAATTTCATTTAGAAGTATATTAAAGGATTTAGAATTAAGTTTTGATGATGAGGTCCAATTACCTTCAGGGTTTTCAGTATTTAGTTCAAAATAAGTCTTTTATATTTAAATTGCTTTATGAGGTCACAAATTTCAATAAGCTTTTTTACCGAGACCAACCTGCCTGAGCTTCTTGAACAGGCAGGTTCAGAATAAAAATCAAAATAAAACTTTATAATTATGCATCATGTTAAACTAATATCTATCGCATTAAGCCTTGCTTTATTGATAGTTTCCTGCAAACAAGAAAAAGATATAGACAAAAAAGACCTTGTAAGTCTTGATCCTATTTCAAATGAAATTTTAGAATCCTCTGTGATTTACGAAGCCAATATTCGGCAATATTCCCCAGAAGGAACGTTTTCAGAATTTACAAAGGATATCCCAGAGTTAAAAAAACTAGGGGTGAAAGTCATCTGGTTAATGCCTGTCTATCCCATTTCTATGAAAAATAGAAAAGCAACACCAGATTTATCTATTGAAGACATAGAGGATCCAGAGGAAAAGAAAAAGTATTTGGGGAGTTACTATGCCATTTCAGATTATACGGCAATCAACCCAGAATTTGGAAGTATGGAAGATTTTGATGAGTTAGTTGAAACAGCTCACGATAACGGAATGTATGTGATACTGGATTGGGTGGCCAATCATACAGGCTGGGATCATAGATGGATCGAAGAACATCCAGAATACTACCAAAAAGATGAAGACGGAAACGTAACAGATCCCTTGAATCCTGATACTGGTGAAACTTGGGGCTGGACAGACGTCGCTCATCTTAATTATGAAAACGATTCTCTCTGGACAGCTATGAAGGACGAAATGGTATATTGGGTAAAAGATAAAAATATTGACGGTTTCCGATGTGATGTAGCTGGTAATGTAAAAACCGAGTTTTGGAATTATGTGGTTCCTGAATTAAAAAAAGAGAAAGAAATTTTTATGCTAGCAGAAAGTGAGGACAAAGATTTGTTCTATGAAGCCTTTGACATGGGCTATAATTGGGAAGGCCATCATATTATGAATGAAATTGCTCAGGGTAAGATGAACGTGAAAGATTGGGATGATTACATGACTAAAATTGATACAACTTATCAAAAAGATGATTATTTAATGAATTTCATTACCAATCATGACGAAAACTCTTGGAATGGAACCGTAAATGAACGTGTGGGAGAAGCTTCTGAAGCCATGCTTGCGTTTACCTATGCACTACCAGGAATGCCTTTAATTTACAGCGGACAAGAATACGGCATGGATAAACGTCTTAAGTTTTTTGAAAAAGATAGTATTCCAAAAGAAAAAGGAGACTTATGGGAGTTACACGTCAAATTAGGAGAACTAAAAAATTCTTACACAGCACTTCACGGCGCCAAGGAAGCAGCTTCATATAAACGAATAGTTACATCAGAAGATGAATATATCCTTGCTTTTGAAAGAAAGAAAGGTAAGCAAGAGCTTGTTTTTATAGCTAATTTTTCAAATCAACCACAAAATTTTGAAATTTCTCTTTCAGGAGATTACCAAGATTACCTTGCATCTCATAATGTGGAATTAATTAGTGGTCAAATTCATAATTTGGAGCCTTGGGGTTATAAAATTTTGATAAACCAATAAGTTTTGTTTAGTTTTTGTAAAATTTTAGTAATTTTCGCTTATCGAAATCGTTTAAGTCAATAAATAAATTAGTAGTTGTCTTACCTTTAGTATATATTTGAAAATTATGAGCAAAACAATCAAAAAAATTGCAGTTCTGACATCAGGAGGGGATTCTCCTGGAATGAATTCTGCTATACGTGCTGTTGTAAGAAACGCAGCATTTTCAGGCCTACAATGTGATGGAATCTATAGAGGTTACCAAGGAATGATAGAAAACGATTTTATTGAACTTGGTCCTAGAGATGTCAAAAACACAATAAACAGAGGAGGGACTTTTTTAAAATCTGCCAGGTCCAAAGATTTTATGACCTATGAAGGTAGAAAAAAAGCCTTTGACAATCTAAAAGCTAGAAATATAGATGCCCTTGTTGTTATTGGTGGTGATGGTACGTTTACAGGAGCTTCTATTTTTGGAAAAGAATTTGATATGCCTACTATTGGAGTTCCAGGCACAATTGATAATGATATAAATGGAACAGATTACACTATAGGCTACGATACGGCTTTGAATACAGTTGTAGAAGCTATAGATAAAATTAGGGATACTGCAAGTTCACATGACAGGTTATTCCTTGTAGAAGTGATGGGTAGAGATGCTGGAGATATTGCTTTGAATAGCGGTATTGGTGCTGGAGCTGAAGAAATTCTTATCCCTGAAGAGAATATGGGGATAGAACGACTTATTGAATCTTTGAATAAAAGTAGAGTCAGCGGAAAGACCTCTAGTATAGTTGTAGTAGCAGAGGGTGATCAAATTGGAAAAAACATTACTGAGGTTGCAGAAGCTATAGAATCTAGCTCTCTAGATTATGAAGTTAAAGTTACAGTTCTTGGTCATATACAAAGAGGCGGTTCTCCAAGTTGCTTTGATCGAGTCCTTGCAAGTAGGTTGGGGGTGGCCGCAGTAGACGCACTGCTAGAAGGAAAATCTGAGATTATGGTGGGTATAAGTCATAAAAAAATAGTTCAAGTTCCTTTTGAAACAGCTATTAACATAAAAAAAATACTAGATACAGATTTGCTTAGGGTTGCAGATATTGTTTCTACTTAATAATTAGTAATTTAAATTTAAAATTCAATACTTATGACAAAAATAGGAATTAACGGTTTTGGCCGTATTGGTAGAATTGCTTTCAGAATAGCGATGGAGAACAAAGATGTAGAAATTGTTGGTATCAATGATTTACTCGATGTTGATCATTTAGCTTACATGCTAAAATACGACTCCGTTCATGGACGTTTCAAAAAATCCGTTGAAGTTAAAGATGGAAACCTTGTTGTAGACGGAAAGTCTATAAGAATCACTGCTGAAAGAGTTCCAAAACAGCTAAAATGGGACGCGGTAGGAGCTGAAATTGTCTTAGATTGTACTGGTATTTTTAAAGAAAAAGACAATGCTTCTGCTCACATAGAAGCTGGAGCTAAAAAAGTTGTTATTTCTGCACCTTCCAAAACAGCTCCTATGTTTGTAATGGGAGTAAACGAAAAAGACGCTAAGCCAGAAGATACTGTAGTTTCTAATGCTTCATGTACTACCAACTGTCTTGCACCTATGACCAAAGTTATCAATGATAATTTTGGAATTGTAGAAGGTTTAATGACCACAATTCACGCTGCAACTTCTACACAATACACGGTAGATTCTCCTTCTGCCAAAGCCTACAGGCTTGGAAGAAGTGCAATGAATAACATTATCCCTGCTAGTACAGGAGCTGCAGTAGCTGTTGGTAAAGTAATTAAAGAAGTAGATGGTAAGCTAACTGGAATGGCTTTTAGAGTTCCAACAGCAGACGTTTCTGTAGTAGATTTGACCGTTAGAACAGAAAAATCTGCAACTTATGAAGAAGTAAAAGCAGCTATGAAAGCAGCAGCAGATGGCCCTATGAAAGGCGTTTTAGCTTATTACGAAGATGAGGTTGTATCTCAGGATTTTGTTTCTGAAGCAGCAACTTCAAATTTTGATGCTAACGCTGGTATCGCTTTGAATGATAACTTCTTTAAGTTAATTTCTTGGTATGATAATGAATATGGTTATTCAGCAAAACTTTTAGATTTGGCATTGCACATCGCTAAATTATAAGTTCAACTTTTCAAAAGGCTTATTTCATAAATTGGGATAAGTCTTTTTTATTTTAATTAAAACTTAATGATATGATAATCATAGCCGATGGTGGTTCTACCAAATGTGACTGGATTCTACTCAACGATAAAGGAGAAGTAGAATTAAAAACGAGAACTAAAGGTTTGAATCCAGCAGTTTTTAAGCCAGATACATTGAAATTTCGTATAGAAGAAAATGATGACCTCAAAAAAATTGTTTCAAAAGTAACACGAGTAGATTTTTATGGTGCGGGATGTGGTACACCAACCCCAGTAAAAAATCTTGAAACAATTTTAAAGGGTTTTTTTACAGAAGCTGAAGTAAATGTAGATGAAGATATGGTAGCTGCAGCTCTTGCAGCCACTACAGAACCTGGTATAGTTTGTATACTTGGCACAGGATCCAATTCTTGCTTTTTTGATGGAAAACATGTACACATGGAAGTTGAGTCTTTAGGCTATGTGCTTATGGACGAGGCTAGTGGGAACTATTTTGGTAAACGTCTTATCCGTGATTATTATTATAAGTTCATGGGTGAGGATATGAGTAGAGAATTTTCAAAGCGTTATGATTTAGATGCAGATACTATTAAGAGAAATGTGTACAAAGAAGATAATCCAAACACATACCTTGCTTCTTTTGCTGAATTTATTTTTACATCCGAAGAGCGTAACGGCTATTTCTATAAACTTATTTATGAAGGCATGGAAAAGTTTATAGAGCGTCGTGTCATGTGTTTCAGACAAGCTCAAAATGTTCCAATTCATTTTATTGGTTCTATCGCTTTCTTCTCAGAGGATATCATTAGAGATGTGGCTAAACGCTACCACCTTAATATCGGAAATGTGATTAGAAGACCTATTGATGGTCTTATTGAGCATTATAAAAACAACGTTTTAAAAGTAAACTAGATGTCTTTAAATACTTCCTCTCCTACAAATTTTAAATCTTGGCAGGAGCTTACTTCTCTTTCAAAACAAGAGTTTGATTTAGAAACTTTATTTAAAACCAATCCCAATCGCTTTGATGAGTTTTCTTTAAAAGATGAAGACTTCTTAATAGATTTTTCTAAAAATTTAATTGATAATAACGTTTTTCAAGGCTTGCTTGAGTTAGCAAATGAAGCCGCTTTAGAATCGGCTATTAAGAGTTATTTTAAGGGAGA
>PXBV01000376.1 GCA_003565575.1 Psychroflexus sp.
GTTTTTTTAACCAATAGATTTTCTGGTTCATTAGACCTTACTTCAGTAAATAATGATGCTTTTTATGGTGGGAATGCAATAGAAACCAGAAATACGAATTTCGATCTAAATCAAATTGGTGCTGTTTTCGTTTTTGAGCCTAACAATAGAAATGCGGCATTGCAAAAGTTAACCTTAGGGTTTTCATATAATAGAACTGCAAATTTCAATAATCAGTACTTTGTAAATGGAAATAACAGCGAGAGTATTGATGCATTTTTTCTAAATAGTGCTCAAGGTGTACCCTTAGATTTGTTAACCCCTAGAAATAATGAAACGCCAGCTCAACTGTATAGATTTTTGGGTAATAATGAAGGCTTTGGAACCCAGCAAGCATTTTTGGGATATGAAACTTTTTTAATAGACGCGGTTGATCCAAATGATCTAAATAATACAGGTTACGTCTCTAATGTATCCGGAACAAATTTTAATCACAGTTATGATGAGCTTACCAGAGGTAGTTCTGGAGTTTTTACCGTAAACGCTGGAGGCATGATTGGGGATAGGCTACATTTAGGGTTGAATTTGAACTTTCATTATTTAGATTATAGAAGAGAAACTTTGTTTGATGAGTTTGGTTCTGGACAAGGCGTTACGGAGATTTTTTTTGATAACGAATTGTTTACGAGAGGAAGAGGCTTTTCATTACAATTAGGAGGGATTGCTAAATTGACTGAAGATTGGAGGTTAGGTTTTACATATGATTCTCCTACCTGGATGAGCATTTCTGAAGAACTTTTCCAAAGCTTAGAAACCGTAACAGGGGGTAATCAGAGTGCTTTTTTTAACCCCGATGTCTTAAATATTTATCCAGATTACAGGTTTAGAACGCCTGGTAGAGTTTCTTTAAGTACAGCTTATGTATTTGGAGGAAGAGGTCTGATTAGCTTTGATTATAGTTACAAAGATTTCTCTGCAATGGAATTTACCTCAAGAGGCTTTGAAATTCAAAACCAAGAGATTTCTAATTTAATGACTGGAGCGTCTACTTTTAATATAGGGGGAGAATATAGACTGCAAAATACAAGCTTACGTGCTGGCTACTTCCATCAACAAAGCCCTTATCAAAACAAAGCCTTCTTAAGTGATACAAACGGCTATTCTTTTGGGTTAGGCTTCAACTTAGGATTTGTTAATCTTGATTTTTCATACCAAAGAATCCATCAAGATAGACAAGGGATACTCTATTTCACTGATTTAGCTCAAGAATCAGATATAATAAGTGTATTCAATAATTATATGATGACCCTTTCATTTAATTTATAAGCTTTTAGTATAGATTAATTTCAAAGTTCTATTTTCGCTAAAAATTGATTCAATGAATATCTTTTTAGTAGCTATAGGCTTTGTTTTTTTGGTGATTGGGGGTGAGTTTTTAGTTAGAGCCTCTGTAGCTCTTTCCTTAAAACTCAAGATTTCAAAAATGATTATCGGTCTTACTATAGTGTCTTTTGCTACATCAGCACCAGAGCTTTTGGTAAGTCTTCAAGCTGCACTGTCTGGCTTTTCAGATATATCTTTAGGGAATGTTATTGGCTCTAATATTGCTAACATAGGCTTGGTTTTAGGATTAACAGCAATTATTTCTTCAATCGGTATCGATAGAGACTTTTTAAGATTCAATTGGCCTGTGATGATGCTTTTGTCTGGTTTATTGTATTTATTTTTATTCACAGGTGAGCAAATTAGCCGGGTGGAAGGAGTAGCTTTATTGATAGCTTTGGTTATTTTTTTATTAGTTCTTGTAAGGAAGGCAATTGTGGGGCATATCGAAATTGACGATGAGGTAGATGATAAATTAGACCAAGCTTCCTACTTTAAAATTTTTTTATGGCTAATTATAGGTGGGGCTGGACTTTATTATGGTTCAGAATGGCTTGTCGATGGTGCAGTAGGCATTGCAGAATACTTTTCTGTAAGTGAACGTATTATATCTATTACATTGATAGCTGTTGGGACAAGTGTTCCTGAGTTAGCAGCTTCTGTAATTGCAGCACTCAAAAAAGAAAAAGCGATCTCTCTAGGGAATTTGATAGGTTCAAACATTTTCAATATTACATCTGTATTGGGCTTGACTGCCATAATACAACCAATAAATCTTCAATCTAAAGAAATTTTAACCAACGATATCTTTTGGATGATTGGCTTTTCGTTCATTTTATTACCACTAGTTTTTTTACCACCCAAGTTTACATTTTCAAGATACAAAGGTATATTCATCTTTATTGCTTACATAATTTTTATTCTGTTATCATTTAGAGCTTAATTTTGAAGGGTTTGTTTCATAATTTGACATAATTTTCAGAATTTACCCCTGTATTTTTGATCAGATATCTTAATTTTATTTATTTTTGAAATCAATTTAAAATTATAGATATGGCTACACTAAGATTTAATGCTTTAAAAGAAACACTCAACAGGACACCAGTCTCTATTAAAGAAGACGAGAGACGCTCTGATCTTTTTGCTAGAAATGTATTTAATCAAAAGGCGATGCGCCAGCATTTAACTAAAGATTCTTATAAAAGTTTGAAAAATGCTATTGAGAGAGGAGATAAAATTGACCGCTCTCTAGCAGAAAATATATCTTCAGGAATGAAAGAGTGGGCCATATCCAAAGGAGCTACGCACTATACTCACTGGTTTCAGCCACTTACTGGTTCTACAGCAGAAAAGCATGATGCCTTTTTCGAGACCATTGAGGATGGTGGTGCAATGGAGAAATTTAGTGGTGCTCAGCTAGTCCAGCAGGAGCCTGATGCATCTAGTTTGCCAAATGGAGGGATTAGAAACACCTTCGAAGCTAGAGGTTACACCGCTTGGGATCCTTCTTCACCTGCTTTTATATGGAACTCTACGCTATGTATTCCAACTGTTTTTGTCTCATACACAGGAGAGGCTTTAGACTATAAAACACCTTTGTTACGTTCTGTTTCCGCATTAGATAAAGCAGCTACAGATGTAGTAAAATACTTCGACAAAAAAGCGACTAAGGTTATCACTACTCTAGGTTGGGAACAAGAGTATTTCTTAGTAGATTCCGCATTAGCAAAAACTCGACCTGATTTGATGATGTCTGGGAGAACCCTATTAGGTCATGCACCTGCTAAAGGTCAGCAATTAGACGACCACTATTTTGGGTCTATTCCTAGTCGAGTGCTCAATTATATGCGTGATTTGGAGAAAGAGTGTATGTTACTGGGTATTCCTGTAAAAACAAGACATAACGAAGTAGCTCCAAACCAATTTGAATTAGCGCCTATCTTTGAGGAAGTAAACCTTGCTGTAGACCACAATTCACTTTTGATGGACGTTATGGACAAAGTGGCTGAACGCCATCATTTTAAAGTGCTTTTCCATGAAAAGCCATTTCAAGGTATAAACGGAAGTGGAAAGCACAATAACTGGTCTTTGGCTACAGATACAGGTACTAACTTGCTAAGTCCAGGTAAAACACCAATGAAAAACTTACAATTCCTTACTTTCTTTATAAATACCATAAAAGCTGTTTATGAAAACGAAGAATTGATAAGAGCTGCTATTGCTTCGGCATCCAACGATCATAGACTTGGTGCTAATGAAGCACCACCAGCTGTAATATCCGTCTTTATTGGTTCTCAATTAACTAAAGTCCTTGATGAACTTGAAAAAGTAACTGATGGAAAATTATCTCCTGAAGAAAAAACGGATTTGAAATTAAATGTTGTTGGAAAAATTCCAGAAATCTTATTGGATAATACTGATAGAAACCGTACATCACCATTCGCTTTTACTGGAAATAAATTTGAATTGAGAGCAGTTGGTTCTACCGCCAATTGTGCAGACCCAATGACGGTTCTTAACGCAATGGTTACTAAGCAATTGATAGAGTTCAAAAAAGAAGTTGATGCGCTAATTGCTGATAAGAAAATGAAAAAAGATGATGCCATCTTTAATGTATTAAGAGAATACATAAAAGCCTCCAAGAAAATTAGATTTGAAGGTGATGGGTATGGTCAAGCATGGGAAGATGAAGCAGCAAAACGTGGTTTAAGTAACAACAAAAAAACGCCAGAAGCTTTGCAAGCTAAAATTTCACAAAAAGCTATTGATCTTTTTAGTGAATTGAAAATTATGAATGAGGTAGAAGTGAAAGCTCGATATGAAATCGAGATTGAAGATTATTCTAAGCATATCCAGATAGAAGGAAGAGTGCTTGGCGACATTGCTCGAAATCACATTATCCCTACCGCTATCAAGTATCAAAATATTCTTATCAAAAACGTTCAAGGTTTAAAGGATATTTACGGTTCAGACTTTAAAGATCAAGCCAGACAACAGTTAAATATAATAGAGTCAATTTCTAAGCATATTGAAAGTATCAATAAAGAAGTTGACCTTATGATAGACGAAAGAAAGAAAGCAAATGCGCTAGAAAATCCTACAGAAATGGCTTTTGCTTATTGTAATCAAGTAAGACCTTACTTTGACAGTATCCGTTATCATTGTGACAAGCTAGAGTTACTTGTTGATAATGAAACATGGCCTATGACAAAGTATAGAGAGCTTTTGTTTACAAAATAAATTACTAACCCAATTTATTTTTGAAACCCAGTTTTGGATTTATCTAAGACTGGGTTTATTTTTTATAAATTTGCAAAAAAAATAATCAATGAGTGATCAAGGTAGGTATGCAAAAAGAGGAGTGTCTTCACAAAAAGAAGATGTTCATAAAGCTATAAAACATATTGATAAAGGTATGTTTCCAAAAGCATTTTGTAAAATTATCCCAGATTATCTCACTGGCAGCGAAGACCACTGCATTGTGATGCATGCAGACGGTGCGGGCACTAAGTCCTCTTTAGCTTATATGTATTGGAAGGAAACAGGAGACCTGTCCGTATGGCGAGGTATTGCTCAAGATGCTCTTATTATGAATGTGGATGATTTACTTTGTGTAGGAGCTACAGATCATATTTTAGTTTCTTCAACCATAGGTCGGAATAAAAACCTAATTCCTGGTGAAGTAATAGCAGAGATTATTAATGGTACAGAAGCTCTAGTGAACGATTTAAAAGCGAACGGAGTTAATATCTACACCACTGGAGGAGAAACTGCAGATGTTGGCGATTTAGTTAGAACAATTATTGTGGATTCTACAGTTACAGCTAGGCTGAAGAAAACTGAGGTAATTAACAATGAGAATATCAAGCCCGGGGATGTTATTGTAGGATTATCGTCTTACGGAACTGCAACTTACGAGTCCGATTATAATGGCGGTATGGGAAGTAATGGACTTACTTCTGCTAGACATGATGTTTTAGCCAAGTACTTGTCCAATAAGTATCCAGAATCATTTGATCCTTCTGTACCTGACGAACTAGTGTATTCTGGTACAAAATCCTTAACTGATTTGATTTCTGAAGATTTACCTGATGTTGGCAAGCTTATATTGTCTCCTACAAGAACTTATGCTCCAATCGTAAAACAGATCTTTGAAGAAGTTGGTCGCTCTTCAATTCA
>PXBV01000118.1 GCA_003565575.1 Psychroflexus sp.
CACTAGAGACCTTGTGTACGGTCTTAAATCTGGTAAAATCCTTGGTGCAGGATTGGATGTTTTGGAATATGAAAAATCTTCGTTTGAAGACATGTTTACCGCAAGTCATCAACTTCCAGAAGCCTTTCAGTATCTTATAAAAGCGGACAATGTATTATTAAGCCCACACGTTGCAGGCTGGACGTTTGAAAGCCACATTAAACTAGCCCAGACCATTGTGGAAAAGATAAAAACATCCTTTTCTTGACCCTTTTTCAGGCATAGCCAATAAAAGTTATCGTCTTCGTAGATAATAATGAAGCATTTAACTAGCTTAATTAATTTTATGATTAACAAAGTCTAATTGTCAAACTTAAGTCATTTATTTTTTCAAAATATTTGATAATCAGATAGTTTCTTTATATTTAACTACTTTTTACTTTTAGGTATAATCCATTAAAAGCTAGTTTTATGAAGAAAGTAAGGATCTTGTCTATAGATGGTGGTGGCATCAGAGGAATTCTACCAGGCATCATCCTCAGCAGATTAGAGGAAAAACTACAGGTTTATAGTAAAGATACAAATGCTAGACTTGCAGATTACTTTGATTTATTTTCTGGGACAAGTACAGGTGGAATTTTGTCTCTTTCTTACTTAGTTCCTGATGAGAATCAACGTCCGTGCTTGTCTGCCAAAGACGCTGTAAACCTTTATCTCGATCGTGGAAATGAAATTTTCAAAGTAAGTACATGGCAAAAAATAAAAAGTCTTGGTGGAATCATCAATGAAAAGTACAGTGCTTATCAGCTCGAGAAAGAATTGAATAACACGTTTAAAGACTTTTGGTTAAAAGATCTTTTAAAACCCTGTATTATTAGCGCTTACGATGTTAAAAATGGAAAACCTCATTTCTTCAAACAGCACAAATCTCAAAATAAAATATACAATTTTAAAGTTAGGGATGTGGCGCGCGCTACATCTGCGGCTCCAACTTATTTTAAAGTAGCAAAAGTAAAAAATGAAATCAATACATCTTTTCCACTCTTAGACGGTGGTGTTTTTGCAAATAATCCTTCTCTTGTGGCTTATTCTGAAGCTAGAACTATGAGTTTTGAAGGAAAAGCAGATTTTCCAACCGCTAAAAACATGATGATTGTGTCTTTGGGGACAGGAAGTAAAAGTCAATCTTACGAATATGACAAAGTAAAAAACTGGGGTCAAATCAAGTGGATAAAACCCGTTATAGAAATTATGATGTCTGGAAATTCAAGTACAACCCATTACCATTTAAATCAGATATTTGATACCCTCAAGGACATAGCAGATAAAAACGCCTATTATAGACTAGAGCCAGAACTCCTTACTGCAGATACAGAAATGGATAATGCTTCAGTGGAAAACCTTAGAAGGCTCAAAGAGGATGCTTTAAATTTTATATCCAACAAAACCATTGATCAGCAACTTACCACAATCGCTCAAAAGTTAATAGAAAATGATTGATTACCTTTCTTTATAATGGTAAAGAAAGGTAACTTATACCACAGAGCAAAATGGAAGCAGGCTATAAAATTATCTTTTGAGCTCTTTTTAACTCATGTTATAATTCTCCTTTGCCAACAATTATAAAAGACATACATAAAATAAAGGTAGCTACATAAGCTGCTCTATAGTAGGATTTTTGATTTCCCACAAGCATTATCATTAAAATGCAAAGAATAGACAAAAACCCTGTTTCTTCTCTAGTTATCAAAACACTTAAAAGGAAAAAAACTATAAACCCATGTTTAAGCCACTGTTTTTTTAAATAAAGTGCTGTAATAAATAAAATTTCAGCAATTACAGTAAAGTATGAAAACCATATAATAAGTTGAGGAAAATGTTTAAACGGCGATTGTAATTTTAGCCTTGGGTTTTCACTGTATGCAAATTGAGGTAGCTCTGCCATTGTTGAAGTGTTTTCTTGAAATACCTGTCCAAATTCCTCGTTAAAATAAAATACATACTTAAGCGCATTACCCGTGAAGGCTAGCATGGCAATTGAATTGCCTTTAAGATAATCTGGAGTAATAAGTTTTTGCAATACAGCAAAACTCATAATCAAAGTTAAAATCACCTTTGCATTATGGGCTAAAACTTTATCTGTATTTGTTTTGTAGCTAGTAACAATCATTAAAAGCAAAACCAGATACACCATTACAAAATAATGATTACCAACAAAAAGTATGTTTGAATATAAACGCGGAAGTAAAAGCCCAAGAATAATCAGCCAAAAGTAAGTCTTTTTAAAGTAAGTCTTATCAACTATAACGTAGACTAAAGCAGCAAAGACTAGATAGATGACATACAGTGCTTTGAGCCGCGGACTATAAATCAATAAAAAAAGCAAGAAGCAAGTACTTACAAGCTTCAGTGTAGAAATCTGATTAAGGTTGTCTATAAGTCGTTTCATAACGAAGCGTTTTAGTGAAAACTGACTTATCTAAATCAAATTCTGGTTTAAAGATTTGAACCTTCACAGAGTCTTTGTTCAAATTCAATTCCTCTAAAAGGTTCTGAATGTGCTTTTGTGTTGGGTGAACCTTAATCTTATAAGTTAGAAGCTTTAGCTTTAATGAATCTTTCTTTGGCAAGCCTTTGGTAGAAATAAACTCATCATTAATCCAAATTTCATCCACAAAAGGATAAATGGTGCTATACATGCCAAAGCCTCCTCCTTTCCACTGGGATTTGTTTTCAAATTTCACTTGATATATTTGAAAGCAAGCCACAGCCAATAAAAGAGAAGGCACAGACCAATAAAGAATAAATTGCTTAAGTCTCAAAAGGTTTGATTTTTCTTTACGCTACTCGCTTAGCAGTTTTGAAATTTCGTCCAATTTCGGGGTCAAGACCACTTCTATTCTTCGGTTTTTAGCTTTACCTTCAGCATTAGTATTGGGTGCAACTGGAGCAAATTCACCTTTGCCAGCGGCAGTAAGGTTTTGAGGGTCAATGTTTTCGTTTTTCAATAAAAGCTTGAGTACTTCTGTAGCACGTTTTGTAGATAAATCCCAATTATCATTAATAGCACCCGAGCCTCCGTAAGGAACATCATCGGTATGGCCTTCTATTAACACCGCAATGTCTGGATTTTGCGCCAATACCTTTGCGAGTTCTTGTACAGCTTTTTGACCTTCATTACCTACATTCCAGCTTCCAGAAGCAAACAATAATTTATTTTCCATGGAGACGTATACCTTTCCGTCTCGTAATTCTACACTTAGCCCTTGTCCTTCAAAGTTGGTCAGTGCCCTCGATAAGTTATCTTTTAGGGCTGTCATTTTTTGTTCCTTTTCTGAAATTAAGCCTTCTAGTTCTTCAATGCGTTTTGATCTAGAATTTAAGTCTTTTTGAAGTTGTTCTAAGCGGCTTTGTTCTTTAGCTAGAGCTTCTTCTTTTTCTTCTAGTTGTTTTAAAAGCTCTCTATTTTGTTGAGAGTTTTCAGCTAGAGCTTTGGAACTGTTTTTTTCTAAAGCATCATATGAGGCGTTCAGCTTATCTAAATTACTTTTTGCAGCATTTAAATCTTTAACTAAATCATCCCTCTGGTTTTTTAGAATTTCTATTCGGTCTTTGGAATACGTCAATTCATCTTCAATAGCAATTTTTTCTGAATTACATGCTTCTAGTTGAGTGCTGAGGTCTTCATTAGCTCTTTGCAGCGTATTGAGTTCATCTTCAAGGTCCAGAAACTTTTTTTGACTCACACATCCTATAAGGTTAAGGCTTAAAAATCCAATCAAAAGGTATTTTAAATTTTTCATAGACAAAGGTTTTATAAAAAACGTAAGTTAGATTATTTTATTTTAATACTAAAAGTACTGGACAATGATCACTGTGCTTTGCTTCTGGTAAAATGACAGACCTTGAAATTTTATCCTCTATTTCTTCTGCTACTAATAGGTAATCCAGTCGCCAGCCTTTATTATTTTGCCTTGCATTGGCTCTATAGCTCCACCAAGAGTATTGTACTACATCTTTGTTTAACTTTCTAAAAGAATCTACAAACCCAGATTCATCAAGAAATTTAGACAGCCATTCTCGTTCTTCTGGTAAAAATCCAGATACTGTTTTTAAGCGGACGGGGTCATGAATATCTATGGCTTCATGACAGATGTTGTAATCTCCACAAATAACAAGATTTGGAAGTCTCAGTTTTAAATCTTCAATGTAGGTTTTGAAATCGTCCATATATGTAAATTTATATTGGAGACGGTCATCATTGGTGCCAGAAGGGAGATACAAGCTCATTATGGAAATATCTTCAAAATCAACTCTCAAATTTCTACCTTCTTTGTCCATATAATCTATACCAGTTCCATATTCTACATGTTTGGGTTTAATTTTTGAAATAATACCAACACTGCTATAGCCTTTTTTTTCTGCTGAAAACCAATAGCAAAATTTAAAACCTAATTCTTCAAAAATAGCGTCATCGATCTGTTCTGGCTGGGCCTTAGTTTCTTGAAAACAAACCACATCTGCATCAGCGGCTTTAAGCCAGTCTATAAGCCCTTTTTTTAAAGCAGCTCGGATTCCGTTTACGTTATAAGAAATTATTTTCATGGGTAGGAATTGTTTTTGTTTTACTGATGGAGTTCTTTAAATTAAATTTTTGAATTGAACTTAACCAATCATATATTGCTAAGTACGCTTTCATAAACATATATTTTTGGCTGTATATCATAGTTTTGCTTATCCTAACTATATTAGCTTTTCTTTATCATTTCTTTAGAGTTTGGCAATTATAATGCTGAATAAGCTTTAAAAAATCTTGATATTCAAATAATGGTTAATTTAATGTAAATAAATGCTCACAAAAGCTTGTGAATTTCGATTTGAGTTTTATATTTGTACAAGGATGAAGTTTTTTCATAATAGATTGGTTAGTTAGAAAAAGCCTTGAGCACTCGCTCAAGGCTTTTTTGTTTTCATCAATCGAATTTTAGAATATAGGTGTTCTTCTTTCCTTTGTTAATCAAGACATATCTTTCATTGATCAAGTCTTTTTTTGTAATTAGGTAGTCTAGGCCTACTTTGGTTTTATTCACAGCAATTGAATTCTCTTTTAAGGCTCTTCTAGCTTCTCCATTGGATTTTAAAAATTGAGTTTCTGCTGAGAGCGCAGCTATCATGTCAAAGTGGTTGTCGAGTAATTTTTTACTGAGTGTCTTCATTGGAACACCCTCAAAGACATCCAAAAATGTAGACTCATCTAACTTAGCTAAATCCTCTTCTGTGCTTTTACCAAACAATACATGAGAAGCCTCTTTTGCTTTTTCTAAAGCTTCTTTAGAATGAACTGTAGTGGTTATTTCTTCTGCTAATTTGTTTTGAAGCTGTCTTAAGTTAGGTTGCTCTCTGTGACTTGCAATAAGAGTATTTATTTCACTTTCTGAAAGGAAAGTGAAGATTTTTATGAATTTTTCAGCATCCTCATCACTTGTGTTGATCCAGTATTGATAAAACTTGTAGGGAGAGGTTTTTTTGGGGTCTAGCCAAATGTTCCCTGA
>PXBV01000245.1 GCA_003565575.1 Psychroflexus sp.
CCAATCTCCAGAATTTAAATATAGACAAGTTCCGTTTTTATTAACTTTTCTAGAAATCTCAGGCTGATGAATATGTCCACAAATTACATAATGATACTTGTTTTCTATGGCGAGGTCTGTGGCTGTTTTTTCAAAATCATCAATAAACTTTACTGCTTTTTTAACTGAACCCTTGATCTTTTTGGAAAGCGAATATTTTTCTTTTCCCATCTTCAAAAGTATAAAATTTAAAAATCGATTGGTTAAAATAAGAAGGTCATAACCCCAGCCTCCTAGTTTTGCAATCCATTTAGCGTTTTGAACCGAAATATCAAAAACATCTCCATGAAAAAACCAAGCTTTTTTACCATCAAGTTCTAAAATTAATTTGTCCAAGAGTTTAATAGTCCCAACTTCAAAATCACTTAATTTCATCAACATCTCATCATGATTACCTGTGATGTAAATAATTTCAGTTCCAGACATTGAAAAATCAATAAGTTTTTTAGGACATCTAAATGCGCCTTTGGGAAATAATTTTTTCTAAACTGCCATATATCAATAATATCACCATTTAAAATAATTTTTTTAGGTTTTATAGATTCTAAATAAGTTACCAACTCTTTTGCATGACAGCCAAAGGTGCCTAGATGTATATCCGACAGAACTACTAATTCTACACTACGTTTCAATATTGTAATTTTTATTCAAATTAATTTAAATATGATTAATGTTTCATGAACTTAATATTATCAAAATCAACCTTAAGTGTTAATAAGTTGCCATTTTCTTAAAGCTGAATTTACTTAAGATTATTTAAATCCTTTTGAGCTAAATTTTCTATTATGATTAATTTTTGAATATTACTTAAAACAATTACATTTGTTCAAAACTACACATGGCATCAAATAGCTTCGGAACCTTTTTGAAACTTACTACTTTTGGTGAATCTCACGGGGTATCTATAGGAGGAATTCTTGATGGTGTTCCACCAGGAATTCAATTAAATTTAGAACACATTCAACTTGAATTAGATAGGCGTAAGCCTGGCCAATCTGCCATCGTTACTCAACGGAAAGAGTCGGACATTGTGCATTTTAAATCTGGTATTTTTGAAGGTATAACCACAGGATTACCTATAGGATTTGAAATCCAAAATACAGATAACAAATCTAAAGATTACGGTCATATCAAAGATGTATTTAGACCCAATCATGCAGATTATACTTACGATCAAAAATATGGACAAAGAGACCATAGAGGGGGAGGAAGGTCCAGTGCTAGAGAGACAGCTTCTTGGGTTGTAGCTGGTGCCATTGCCAAGCAAATCCTTAAAGAAGTTAAATTTACAGCCTACACGCACGCTGTAGGTGCTCTTCAACTCAATGAAAATGACGACGTAGATTTTGAGGTGATAGAGCAAAACCCAGTTAGATGCCCAAATGCTGAGGTAGCAACTAAAATGGAAAACTATATCAAACAAATTAGAAAAGAAGGAGATACCATTGGTGGTATTGTAAAATGTGTGATTTCAAATGTACCAAAAAATTTAGGTGATCCTATTTTTGAAAAATTGCACGCTAACTTAGGCAAAGCAATGATGACCATAAATGCGGTAAAGGGATTTGATTATGGGTCTGGCTTTGAAGGTGTTAGCATGAAAGGTAGTGAACACAATGATTTGTTTAATACTGATGGCTCTACCAAAACCAACCATAGCGGTGGAATACAAGGAGGTATTTCTAATGGAATGGACATTACATTTAGAGTAGCTTTCAAGCCCGTGGCTACCTTAATGCAAAAACAAAAGACCATAAATAAAAACCATGAAGAGGTTGAAATGATGGGAAAAGGAAGGCATGATCCATGCGTGGTACCTAGAGCTATCCCGGTTGTTGAAGCAATGGCAGCTCTGGTTTTAGCAGATGCTTACTTACTTAATAAATCTCTTAATTAATTAAAATGAAAAAACTTGAATTGCACTGGCAAATCCTATTAGGGATGGGTCTGGGAATCTTATTTGCTTTTATTTTATCTTATTTTGAATGGGGAAGTCAGTTTATTTCAAATTGGATTAAACCCTTTGGAACCATTTTTATCAATGCATTAAAGCTGATAGCTGTTCCATTAATATTAGCTTCTCTAATCAAAGGTGTATCAGATTTAAAAGATATTTCAAGCCTTTCTGAAATGGGATTAAGAACAATTTTAACTTACCTGGCAACAACAGTTATTGCAGTGAGTATTGGTCTGTTAATTGTTAATGTTTTTGAGCCTGGAAAAAGTATTGAAGATGATACAAGAGAAGAATTGGTGTTAAGTTACGGAGGTGAGGCTGAGCTAACTCGCCAAAATGCAAAAAAACAAAAAGAATCTGGACCTCTTCAAGCTTTGGAAGATTTAGTCCCTGATAATATTTTTGGCGCGGCTTCTAATAATGGGAATATGCTGCAAGTCATCTTTTTTGCTATATTTTTTGGTATTGGTATGATTTTAATTCCTGAAAAGAAATCTAAACCCATCAAAGAGTTTTTTGATTCTCTTAATGAAGTCATTCTAAAAATGATAGACTTAATCATGCTTGCTGCTCCCTACGGAGTATTTGCACTCTTAGCTGCACTGGTGGTAGAAGCTCCAAGCACAGACTTATTTATAGCCCTGGGTTATTATGCCTTATGTGTTGTTGGTGGTTTGTTATTGATGATTTTAGTTTATGCCGCAATTGTAGGTATATTCACTAAAAAATCTCCGCGTTTTTTTCTTAATGGAATTTCTCAAGCTCAGTTATTAGCTTTTTCAACAAGTTCTAGTGCTGCAACCTTGCCTGTTACCATGGAACGCGTAGAGGAACATTTAGGTGTTCACCCACAAGTTTCAAGTTTTGTTTTACCTATTGGAGCTACCATCAATATGGACGGTACTAGTTTATATCAAGCTATTGCAGCGGTTTTTATTGCACAAGCTTTTGGTATGGATTTAAGTTTCTCTGCGCAGTTAGGAATTATTGCAACCGCAACCTTAGCATCCATTGGATCCGCTGCGGTACCTGGCGCTGGTATGGTCATGCTTGTTATTGTTTTGGGTCAAGCAGGTATTCCAGAAGCAGGTTTAGCTTTAATTTTTGCTGTGGATAGACCTCTAGATATGTTAAGAACGAGTGTAAATGTTACTGGAGATGCTGCCGTTTCTATGCTAGTAGCCAAGTCTCAAAATAAACTTGGGGAGCCTAATGTAAAGAATTGGGATGACAAATACACTAAGGAAAATTTTAATGAGTAAGAAATCAATATAACGTTTAAAATCAAACCCTTACAAACTGTAAGGGTTTTTTATTTAAAAACTTTCCAACGCTCTTGGATATATTCACCTTCAGAACTTTTCCCGTTGTGACTCCAAATACTATCTTTAATTTCTTTTTTGAATGAAAGGGTATCCCCAACCATATTTGGATTTTTAGAGAAAAACTGAACAATTTCATGATGCTTACCGTCTTCAAAAGTCCATTGACCACCACTTGAACCAAAAAACTCACCAGTCTGACTATTGAGCGCTAAAACTTGATAGTAATTATCAGTAAGCATTTTTAAGGTTTTTCTGGGAGAATCTTCTATGGTTTGCCATCTTGATTCTCTAAAGACTTCATGAATTTTCCAACAGGTGACATGTTCGCCATCAGAACTATCAATTTTTACCCAAGCTTCTTTATTTCTTGAATTTTTATCTTGAAGGTTTAACGTGTCGTTCTTAATTTCAAAATCAAAATTTAAATAAGTACCAGTAACAGCTCTTGATTTTGAATCAATTTCATAGTTTTCTATGTAGTCTGAATTTGATAAGGAATAAGTCCCTCCACTTGCTGAAATAAATTCTCCAGTTGACTCTAAATAAGTAGCACTTGTAAAGTAAAAATCACTGTAAAATTTAATCGTTTTTTGTTCATCCGTGTTTTGTTCAATTTTTTGCCAAGCTCCCTTTAATTCTTGTGCTTTAGATAATTGAAGTGACATGAGTATTGATAAGAGTATTGAAATGCGCATCATTTGATTTTTATTATATCCTAAATTAATTAATTTTTTATAAGTATCTTAAAAGCTCAAGTTAATTTTATAATCAAACCCGTAGTTCATTTTTAATTATTTCTTTATAAAAAAACCCTGTTTGATTTTATAAAAAAAACAGGGTTATGAATTTGAAAAGTTTCACTAAAACCTATACAGCATATTTGTTGTCTCCCACAATTTGATCAGCAATTGTATTTCTCAATTCCACAATGTTAGGGTAGTTTTCATATTTAGTATAACGTTTTAATCCCATTAGCATCATTTTTTGCTCATCACCTTCAGCGAAAGAAATAATACCTTCTTTGGCCTTCTCGTTAATTTTATCAACAGCTTTATAAAGTCTCAATTTAGCCATAGCAATCTGAACTTTTTGGGAGTCTTCACCAAAACGCTTAGCATTTTTTTCAGCTCTTAAGATAGCAGATTCTGCCATATAGATCTCAATCAAAATATCAGCTGATGCAAGCAATAGTTGTTGGTGTTCTTCCAATTCTTGTCCATATTTTTGAGCAGCACTTCCCGCTACCATTAAGAACACTTTTTTAAGTTTTCTCAATATGGCTTTTTCTTCAGCAAGCAATTCAGAATAATCTGGTCTGTCAAAAGAAGGAATGCCAGTAAGTTCGTCTGAAACTTCTTTTGCAGGTCCTAAAAGATCTACATGTCCTTTCATCGCTTTTTTAACAAGCATGCCTACTGAAAGCATTCTGTTGATTTCGTTTGTACCTTCATAAATTCTAGAAATCCTAGCATCTCTCCATGCAGACTCCATTGGAGTATCAGCAGAAAATCCCATTCCACCGTAAATTTGAATGCCTTCATCTGAGCATTTTTGAATGTCTTCTGAAACTGCTACTTTTAAAATAGAACATTCTATAGCAAACTCTTCCACACCTTTTAGCTCCGCTTCTTGGTGAGAACTTCCAGATTCTTTTCTTAAGTTGATTCTGTCCTCAATATTTTTTGAAGCTCTATAACAAGAAGCTTCATCTGCATAGATGGATGTTGCCATCTCCGCTAATTTTGATCTGATTGCTCCAAAGCTAGAGATAGGTGTTTTAAATTGAACTCTGTCATTGGCATAGGCTACAGCTGAGTTTAATACTCTACGTTGTGCATCCAAACATGCAGCAGCTAATTTAATTCTACCTACATTTAGCGCATTCATAGCAATTTTGAAGCCTCCATTTCTTTCACCAAGAAGATTTTCTACAGGAACTTTAGTTTCATTAAAGAAGACTTGACGAGTAGAAGAGGAGTGTATACCCAACTTCTTTTCTTCATCTCCCATAGAGATTCCATTTTCCATATCCTTCTCAACAATAAACCCAGTTATATTCTTATCATCCTCTATTCTAGCGAAGACAATGAAAACATCACAGAATCCAGCATTAGAAATCCACATTTTTTGACCTGTGATTTTATAATGCGATCCATCTTCAGATAAAACAGCTTTTGTTTTACCAGAATTGGCATCCGATCCAGC
>PXBV01000300.1 GCA_003565575.1 Psychroflexus sp.
ACAATCTTTCTGGTGAAATAGTTAATGGCGGAGGAGAGAATTTAACTAATGTAGATTCTACAGGAGAATTTACCATAACCATTACCTTAAGCGATGATTTTCAAACTGGTACATATAATTTTGAATAAAACAAAGAAACAATGAAATCAATAAATTTGAGTAATCTATTTACTATCATGTGGCTAGCTTTAAGCCTAACATTTAATTCTTGTAGTTCAGATGATGATAGAGTTTTTGCACCACCCGCGGTAGAAGAACCCGATGAGAGTGTAGCTTCCATTGAGTACTATCTCACCACATCAGACGAGGCCAATTTAGTAGAACTTCAAGAAACAGGTGTGCAATCTTTACAAGATAATAATAGTTTCACTATAAATATAGATGAATCCGAAACCTATCAAACCATGGATGGTTTCGGGTATACCTTAACTGGAGGTAGCGCATTACACCTCAATAATATGTCTGCTTCTGCCAGAAATACCACTCTTAATGATATTTTTGGTTCCGAATCTTTACATTCTAGCTACCTAAGAATTAGCATTGGCGCATCCGATTTAGACCAAGCTCCATTTTCATATAATGATTTGCCTCCAGGGCAGACTGATATCAATTTGGATAATTTTTCTATAGCTCCAGATCAAACTAATTTGATTCCTGTTTTAAAAGAAATTATAGCCATAAACCCAGATGTGAAGATAATGGGATCTCCATGGTCTGCTCCTGTTTGGATGAAAGACAATGGAGAAACTGTGGGTGGCTCACTTCAGCCTCAGTATTACGGCGTCTATGCAGATTATTTTGTGAAATATATTGAAGCAATGCAATCTGAAGGGATTACCATCGACGCCATAACCATACAAAATGAACCTGAAAATCCTTTTAATAATCCTAGTATGGCAATGACGGCCGAAGAACAAGCCGATTTTATCGCAAATCATCTTGGTCCTGCATTTACCGCTGCTGGGATTACAACCAAAATCGTGATTTTTGATCATAACCCAGACAATATTTCTTATCCTATTTCGGTGTTGAATAATGCAACAGCAAATCAATACATAGATGGGTCTGCATTCCACCTCTATGCTGGACAAATCAATAGTTTGGGTGCCGTGCACAATGCACACCCAGATAAGAATATCTATTTTACCGAGCAATGGATTGGAGCGCCAGGAGATTTTGCAGCAGACTTTAAGTGGCATATCAGAGAGCTTATTATTGGTGCAACTAGAAATTGGAGTAAGACCGTATTAGAATGGAATCTTGCGGCAGATGAAAACCTTCAACCTCGAACTAATGGCGGATGCACGCAATGCTTAGGTGCTTTGACTATATCTGGCAATGATGTGACCAAAAACCCTGCCTACTATATCGTAAAACAAGCTTCAAGTTTTGTTAAGCAAGGTTCTGTTAGGGTGAGGTCAAATACCAACACTTCTCTACCTAATGTTGCTTTTAAAACCCCAGATGGTGAAGTAGTTGTAATTGTGCTAAACGATACAGACCAAGAACAAGTGTTTAATATTAATGTAGAATCCAACCCCATCACAACAAGGCTTCCAGCAGAAGGCGTAGGAACTTATGTGTGGCGAAACAATTAAAACCATGAAACTATCTTTTTTACAAATTTTTCTACCTCTATCATTTTTGTTTTTTTCTTGTGTAGACAAGCCTAAGTCAGAGCAGCAAATCGATGATAAAGCAACTCTAGAAAAAGAAAGATTTATACCAGAAAAAGCGAAGGTGTACACTACTGCTATGCAAACCAATCAAAGGCTTGCAGATGAGGGTGAATTGAATTTTAGCGATGCTGAACAACCTCTAGAAAACGAAGTGTCAATTTTTGTAAATCCAGAGAAAACTTTTCAAGAGTTCATCGGTATAGGCGGTGCCATCACAGATGCTTCTGCTGAGGTTTTTTCAAAATTAAGTAAAGAAAATCAAGAGGAATTACTCAATGCTTACTTCCATGAAGATGGAATCAATTACAATATCATAAGGACAAGCATACATAGTGCAGACTTTGGCTTAGGGAGCTTTACTTACATAGAGGAAGGTGATGAAAAACTAGAAACGTTTTCAATAGAAAAAGACAAAGAAAAAAGAATCCCAATGATAAAAAAAGCGCAAGAAATTATTGGTGATGATATGTTGTTTTACGCCAGCCCGTGGAGTCCGCCTGCATTTATGAAAACCAATAATAATATGCTTCAAGGAGGAAAGTTGCTTCCGGAATATTACCAAACTTGGGCAGATTATTTTGTAAAATTTATTGATGCCTATGAGGCTGAAGGGATTCCTGTTTGGGGAGTTACTATTCAAAATGAACCGATGGCCACTCAACGCTGGGAATCTTGTATTTACACAGCCGAAGAAGAACGTGATTTTTTAAAGAATAATCTTGGACCAACATTTGAAAAACATGGACACGGTGATAAAAACATTGTAGTTTGGGACCACAACAGAGATTTAATCTCTCATCGTGCTAATGTTATTTTTGAAGATGAAGAAGCCATGAAATATGCTTGGGGAATAGGGTTTCATTGGTACGAGACATGGGCTGGTGGTGAACCTATGTATGATAATCTCAAAAACATCAAAGAGTCTTATCCTGATATGAATCTGTTGTTTACAGAAGGTTGTCAAGAAGAATTTGACCCAGAAGAATATCAACGTTGGAGTAATGCAGAGCGGTATGGAAATTCTATGATCAACGATTTTAACAGCGGAACAGCTGGATGGACCGACTGGAACATTTTATTAGATGAAAACGGGGGGCCAAACCATGTGGAGAATTTCTGTTTTGCGCCTATACATGCTGATACACAAACCGATGAGTTAATTTATACGCCATCGTATTATTATATCGGGCATTTCTCAAAGTTTATTAAGGTTGGTGCTAAACGTGTAAGTACGACTACAAGCCGAAGTACTATAGAAAGTACTTCTTTTCAAAACCCTGATGGCTCCATAGTTAGTGTAGTTATGAACTCAACAGAAAAACCGATAGACTACAAAATGATTGTTGGTGAAACTGAAGTAAAACTTGAAATTCCTCCAAGGGCTATGCAAACCTTAATTTTTTAAATTTTATGGACTAACATTAAATTCTTGAATCATGAACCGTAAATTATATATTTTAATTTTAAGTTTATTTTTGTTTCAACCTTTTTTCTTTAATGGGTTTAGCCAAATTATAGAAGATGGAGTGTATCAAATTTACTCAGAAACACATGATGCTACACTTGAGTCGCCTGTAGATGTAAATCAAGACGATTCTGGAGATGCTTCTATAAACAATTTGTTTGGTTCAGTTTCAGATACAAATAATGATTATCAAGGCTTTGAATTTATTCATCAAGGAGACGATATTTACAAAATCAAAAATTTAGGTACGAATCAATTTATCGGTATAAAAGACAATTGGTGTGGAGATAATGGTGAAATTATTGCTGGATTCGCCGATACTGATACTAATACAGAGTTTATAATTTCTCAGGATGAAACTTCAGGACAATTCATTATACAAATTGCGTTTACCGATTGTAACTTTGGATCGGTAAATGATCCTGCTCGATCTTTTGATTTGGGAAGTTCAACAGGGCGTGTTCAAACGTTTGGGGATACAGGAAGCAATCAGCAATTTAGATTAAAATCAATTTCGCCAGCTGTTGATGATGGAGTATATCGAATTTTTACAGAAGTAACCAACACATTTATAGAATCACCAATAGATGTAACTCAAGACGATTCTGGAGACCCTACAATCAACAACTTATTTACTTCTAGTTTAGATGAAGCCAATAATTTTCAACAGTTTCAATTTACGTATCAATATACCAATCCCAATGGTGAAATTTATTTCATAAGAAATTTAGGTACGAATCAATTAGTAGGATTAAAGGATAATTTTTGTGGAGATTTTGGAGAGGTCATCGCTAGGTTTGAAGATGGCGATAATGAATCACAAATTGTTGTATCAACTGATGAAACCAGTAATTCTGTGCTTTTTCAGAAAGACGATGTTTCTATTTGTTCTTATTTTGATTTAACGGGTGATGGTAAGATAAGGACTTTTGATGATATGGGATCGAATCAACAATTCAAGTTAGTGCCTATAAATACATTTATTTTTGATGGTTCGTGGTCCCCTGCAACTCCTGTTGGTGGAGAAGATGTTTTAGTGGTAGATGATACCTACGGCATTACATCTGATATTGATTTAAATTCAATTTTTGTTTCGAGTAATGCTAGTGTTGTGATAAGTCCAGAAAGCACACTCAGTGTAGAGATGCTTTTGGAAACTAGAGGAGATTTTATTTTTGAAAGCGATGCTTCTGGTACGGCGCAATTAGTAAATTCAGAAAACCTTACTGTTGTTGGAGAGATTACAACCCAACGTTTTATTCCAAGCCGAAGCGACAACGGGCGTGCTTTCCGGTTTTTAGCTTCGCCAGTTGGAGGCGTTAATATTTCTGATGCATGGCAAGAACAAACTCATATAACAGGCTTGGGTGGAGCAACTAATGGATTTGACCCTACAGCAACCAACAATCCTTCTATGTTTAGCTTCGATCATTCTGTTGAAACCCAAAACAGACCTTGGACTGAGATAACAACAACCAATCAAGATATACTTGCTGGAGAGCCTTACCGATTGTTTATCCGTGGAGATAGAAGTATTGATTTAACAAACAGCCAAGATCCTTCTACTGATGTAACTCTGTCTGCCAAAGGCATTTTGCATACCGGTGATTTTTCTGTAGAAACGTCTAATTTTTCAGAAAACTTTAGTTTTGTTGGTAACCCTTATCAAGCCATCGTCAACCTAAATAATTTAGTTTACGGTGATGGTGTCAATACAAATTTTGCGTATTACTGGGATCCATCTTTAGAAAACAGAGGTGGCTTTGTAACTATTTCTTTACCTGGTGGTGTGCCAGACCCAAGCTCATCCAATGCTAATCAATTTTTACAACCTGGCCAAGCTGTGTTTTTAAGAAATAATAGTACAGGAACAGACTATAGCATACAGTTTACAGAATCTAGCAAGGCACCAAGTGGATCGCAGCCAGAGGTTTTTACTGTTGAAGCTCCGTCAACATTTGTAAATCTTAGAATCTATAAATCTGATAAATTTACTAATGATGAAGTGGAAGAAGATGCTTTTGGATTGCGTTTGTCTGAAAATGGAAACAACAAAATCGATCAATTAGATGCGGTAAAAATGGGCAACCCAGGCATAAATCTAGGCAGCCTAAATCAAAATAAATTATTGGCAATTGAAAGTAGAGCCATTCCTGAAGAATCTCAAGAGCTTCCGCTTTTTCTGAATAGACTTAGTACAGATAACTATATATTTCAACTCCACAGTGGATTCCTTCCTGATAATGTGAAATTATTCTTGAACGATTCTTATTCAAATGCAAAGACAGAAGTTAAAGAAGGTTTTCAATTGTATTCATTTTCAGCAGATGAAGCTATTTCAGAATCTATAGATGAAT
>PXBV01000350.1 GCA_003565575.1 Psychroflexus sp.
GATGTCGATTTTATCATCATCACTACAAGAAAATAAAAGCATACTAGAAACAAATGCGATTGAAAAAATTTTAATTGGTTTCATAATTTTAAATTTTAAGGGTTTTAAATTTTGTTATTCACTCTTATATCAATATCGATTTAAATTTGTTACCCTGTTATATTATCTTTTTTTTAAAAAAAATTAAAGCTTGATGTTAATAGCTATTGTGAGGTAACATTCATTTTCGCTAAAAACGGCTTAGTAGTTAGCTATGGAAACACCTCCAGAAGGTGTTATGTCTTTAATATTTAGGATAAGTTTGTATTTAAAAAAAGCATTCTCGCTTTGGAATAAAAAAACTTTGATATTTTCGTTGGATAAATTGAATGAGATGAGCGACTCTAAATTACACGAAGATCAAAAGTATATTGATGGCCTGGTACAAAATAATTCGTTTATCATACAGTCCATTTATGAAAAATTCGCGCCCAAAGTCATCAGTTATGTCTGTAAGAATAGTGGTGACCAAGACCAGGCTCAGGATTTGATCCAAGAGGTTCTTGTGGTGATCTATGATCAAGCAAAATCTAAGAACCTACAACTCACTTGTCCTTTTGATGCTTATTTCTTTTTGCTTTGCAAACGAAAATGGCTTAATATTTTAAAAAAGTCTTCTTTAAAACAGGTAACAATTAATGAAGAAATTGTATCTAATAACGAACCCGTACAAGAAATGGTTTTAGATACAGAGCATACTGAAACGCAGCAACATCTTTTTGATGACATGTTTCAAAAACTAGGTAAAGTTTGTAAAACCTTATTGACCAAAAGTTTTCAGTTAAATTCGATGGAGGACGTCGCTAAGGCGCTTGATTTAACGTATGGATATGCTCGGAAAAAAAAATCGCTGTGTATAGGTAAATTAACAAGAATGATACAGGAGTCTCCTGCTTACCAGAACTTAAAAACTTGATTCGATGGAAGATCGTGACTATATTTTATTTGAAGACTATCTCACAAATGAGTTAGATGAAGGTCAAAAAGCTAATTTTGAAAAGCGTTTGAAAGAAGACAAAGATTTTCGGGAGGCTTTTGAACTCTACCAATCCACTTCGCATTTTTTAAGCCATAAATTTTCGAATGCTCAAGAGCGGGAAGCTTTTAAGCAAAAACTTCATAAAATTAGTGACTCCTATTCTGAAACGAATAAAGTAGCTATTCATAAAACGAGATATTTTAAACCCTGGAAACTCGCTATTGCAGCATCTCTACTGGCCATTATTGGTGCGTTTTATTCACAATGGTTCTCTTCTACTCCACAATATGAAGATTTTGCAGACCATCCTAAGATAAGCTTAACTGTGAGAGGTGACAGTCAGGCTATAAAAAAGGAAGCCGAGAAAAGCTTTAATACAGAAAACTATAAACAAGCCATACCGCTTTTTAAATCCTTACTTGAAGTAGAACCAGAATCTATTGAACTTCAAGTTTACCTTGCTATCGCCTTAATTGAGCAAGATAGATTCAAAAAAGCCGATACTATTTTAAACTCTATTTTAGAATTACCAAATGCTTATTCCAGCCAGGTAAAATGGTATGCAGCCTTAAGCAAACTTAAACAAGAAGATTATACAATGACAAAATTCTATTTAGAACTCATTACTGAAGATGCTATGGAATATGATCAAGCTCAAGACTTACTTCGAAAACTAGACTAAAAAATTGCTTAAATTACATAATTCTAAATATGGAAAAAACATTAAGATTTATATTAGGAGATCAGCTCAATCACAAGCACTCCTGGTTTGAGGAAAAAAGTGAGGATGTTGTCTATTTTATGGCGGAAACTCAACAGGAAACTGGATACGTCAGACATCATGTACAAAAAGTCGTGGCTTTTTTCTTATCGATGAGAAATTTTGCCAGGGAACTGGAAGAGCAAGGCCACCGAGTTATTTATTACCAAATTGATGACAAGGAAAATGAACAGGACTTATCTGCCAACCTCAACAAACTTATTGAAAAAGAAAACATCGAGCATTTTGAGTACCTCTTTCCGGATGAGTACCGCCTGGACATCAAGCTGAAAACCTTCTGCAACAAACTTGATATTTCAAGTAAAGCTTATGGCACAGAGCATTTCTATACCCAAAGAGAAGACATTGAAACATTCTTTGAAGGTAAAAAAGAAATGACCATGGAATACTTTTATCGAGATATGCGGAAAAAGCATGGTGTCCTGATGCTTGATGACAAAAAACCAGAAGGAGGGGAATGGAATTACGACAAAAGCAATCGTAAAAAATGGACAGGAAAACCTCCAATCCCGAAAGCAAAAACTTTTCATAAAGACGTAGATGGAGTTTTAAAGCAGTTGGAAGCTATGAATGTCAAAACCATGGGAAGAATTGACAAAGACAAATTCCCATGGCCTACATCCAGAGAAGAATGCCTAGAGGTTTTGGACTATTTCTGTAAAAACCTGTTAGTACATTTTGGAGATTATGAAGATGCTTTACATACCGATCAAAAATTTCTCTTCCATTCCCGTTTATCCTTTGCGATGAACAGCAAAATGCTATCGCCAAAAGAAGTCGTGGAAACCGCTTTAGATTACTATTACGAACACAAAGATGATATCGATATTTCTCAAATTGAAGGCTTTGTAAGGCAAATACTAGGCTGGAGAGAATTCATGCGAGGCATCTATTGGAAAGAAATGCCAGGCTATAAGTCCAAAAATGAATTGCAAAACAAAAACAAACTCCCAGACTTTTACTGGACTGGTGAAACGGATATGAACTGCTTAAAGCATGCTGTCAACCAAAGTCTGGATGATGCTTATGCGCATCATATCCAAAGGCTTATGATTTTAGGAAATTTTGCGTTGTTAACCATGACGGATCCAGACGAAGTGGACGCTTGGTATTTAGGCGTTTACATAGATGCTATAGAGTGGGTAGAACTCACCAATACCAGAGGTATGAGTCAATTTGCTGATGGCGGTATTGTAGCGACCAAACCCTATGTCTCTAGTGGAAGTTACATCAACAAAATGGGAAATTATTGCAAATCCTGTAAGTATAAGGTTAGTAAAAAAGAAGGAGACGATGCATGCCCTTTCAATAATTTATACTGGAATTTTCTTTACGAAAAGCAAGAGCATTTCAAAAACAATCAACGCATGAATATGATGATGAGCTTACTTAAAAAAATGAATAAAGAAACGCTTGACCATCACATTAACCGGTCTCGAGATATTATAAAAAATCCAGACAATTATTAGACCGTATCACATTTTTAGATACTTTTGGCTCATAATCAAAAAATCAAAACAAATGAAAAAGTCAATTTTATCTATTACTATGGCAGCCTTGCTAGGATTAGGGGTAGTGAGCTGTAGAGAAGAAAAAAGCAATTCAGAAAAAGCTGCTGAAGAAGTAGAAGAAACCAAAGATGCTATTGAAGACGCTGCCAAGGATGCAGGTGATGCCATGGAAGACGCTTACGATGACGCAAAAGATGCTGTGGAGGATGCAGCAGAAGATGTAAAAAAGTCTGTAGATGAATCTATGTAAGCAGCAAGCTTATTACGATTAAGGCTTATACAAACTCCTTTTTTTATCAAAAAGGAGTTTGTTGTTTAAAAAAATCAGACCTCCGTATTTTCAATCACGTCTAGCATATTGTATTCTCCAACATCTAATAAATAGTCTTTCACACTAAGACTAAGTTGACGGTTAGATAATGTAAAGTTTCTAGTAAAACTTATAAAACTTGCCACCTCTTCTGCATTGAGTTGGTTTTCATTGATACGCTGACTGAGTTTTAAAACTGAGTTTTTATCTTTAGCTATGATTTTTGCATTATGCTTGATGATTTTTGCAAGATTTTTTTCAGGCTCCATGCCTTGAAGTAAGTTGTAAAATACATTATAACTATCTAGCATAAAATCCGTCATCTTTTTCAACTCAGATAAAATATAATCAGATTTGCAGTTCTGTAAGTATTCCAATTCATGAGCAATGTCTTTAATGCTTTTCGCAGAGGCCGCTGCATAACGTATACTATGCAAAAATTGGTTCAGCCGAAGTACTTCAGCTTCGTTTAAATCATTGATTTTAATTTTAGACGTATACAAAAAACTTTCTGATTGTATAGATTTGATGAGTGTATATAAATCTTTCTTATTAATCTTTTTATTAAGAGAGCTCAGAACTTCTTGATCAAATAATTTGATAGGTCTGATGCTCAGCTGCTTCAAATTATGAAGCATACAAAGCTGCAACACGTAGGCTGTTTCTTTCTGCAAAGCTTCAAGTCCAGCTTCAGCAACTTCTGGTGATGTCTTATGAATATATTGTGTAGGATGTTCAGTTTTATCTTTTATGAGGCGCTCTATCCAACTTGAAAACTGCGTGGTAAAAGGCAAGAATATCAAAATACCAAGTATTTTAAATAGCGTGTGAAATAAAGCTAAAGCAATGACGGGTTCGTCCCGTAAACCAAAACCATCTAGAACTAAATAATTGAGTGGTTGAATCAATATAAACGCGACTATAGCCGTTACAAAATTGAAAATAACATGAACAGAAGCAACTTGTTTCTTTGCAATTATACCGCCTAAACTTCCAATAATAGCAGTAACTGTTGTTCCTAAATTCGCCCCGATTACCAAGGCAGAAGCTGTATAAAAATCTACTACATCTGCATACAATGCAGTTAAAATAATAGCCATACTTGCTGAGCTAGATTGCATGATTGCAGTAATCACAAAACCTATTAAAACAAAGAAGATAAGTGGGTAATTGGCAACTACAGATAAATCAAAACTTTGTGTAAGCTCTTCTACACTAGTTTTCATGTAACCTAAGCCCAAAAATAAAAAGCCAAACCCAACAGCAAGTTTACTAAAATTAGCTGTTTTTGAATCTCTACCAAGAAATATGAGCGTAAGTCCACCAATACCAACAAAAGGTAAAGCAAGACTTTCTATATCCACTTTAAAGCCTAAGGTAGCTACTATCCAACTAGTAAATGTCGTACCTAAATTTGAGCCTAGGATTACACCAAAAGCATTACTAAGTTGCATAATACCGGCACCTACAAACGCTAACACCATCAAAATAACGGCTGAGCTACTTTGCAATACAGACGTTGCCAAAGTGCCTGTTGCTAAGGCTTTAAACCGGTTGGAGGTGTATCTACGTATAAAATCCTTGAAAGCTTTACCAGAAATACTTTTTAATGATTCTTCCATAAGGTAAATCCCGAATAGGAAAATACCAATTCCAGCAATCAACAACCAAAAATCAAATTCCATCCAAATAAGTTTTAAATGAATCTAATCAAATTCTACTGAAAATAAACAAATATAATTTAAATGTGAGCTATAAGTTATCCTAAAGTAGAATCCGCTTTAAAACTCAAACGCACAAGCTAACATAAATTTAAAACAATCTACTTAGAGATAACATTGCATTTGTTGCTGAAGTTTTTGAGCTTCAAGTCCGGCAAA
>PXBV01000197.1 GCA_003565575.1 Psychroflexus sp.
AGAGGAGTATGAACTTGTGTATGGAGGTAATGAAGTTAATTTAGAGCATGGAGTCTTTGAAGGTTTTTTTGAAAAAAGTCAACTTGAAAACTCTACTTTGAGCCTTTCATCAAAACATTCTTCATTTATAGAGGAATTAGATTTACCACTTAAACAAGCTGATCAAGTAGAGGCCAATCAAATTTTTACTCGATTAGATTTTCCAGAACAACACCCTTTATTAAATAAGGTTGAAAATTCGTTCGAAAATACTTTTGCCTTTACCTTAGTAACACCAACTGATAGCCTGTATTACTCAAAATTAAGGCCTTTGGATATGATGCCATTACACTCAGGGATTAAGCACTTAAGCCAGCATCCTCAAGGTATAAGTATAAAAAACAATTCAACCCATCCAAAAGAAGTTCAATTAGAGTTTAAATTAAAAGATTCATTAAATAGCAAAGACATCAGACTTGCCGATGTGCAAACCTTTTATTTTGACAAAAAACTTAAGTCTTGGAGAAGCTTAAAGAAAGACACCTTAGATGTGCTTAATCAAAGTTTTAAGTCCACACTACAGATTGATGGTGGAGACCAGGTAGATTATATTAATGGGGTTATTGAAACTCCTGAACACCCTGAGAGTAATGCTTTTGCTCCTACACGTATAAGTGATTTAGAACCTGTTCAACCAACAGCGGGTATGAATCTAATGTCGCCTCCTCAGGTAACTCAAACTGGTGAAGCCAATATCAATTATCCCTTAGAGCTACCTGCTGGAAGAAAAGGTATGATGCCTCAACTCAATTTGTCCTACAACAGTGATGCGCAATCTGGTTGGGTTGGTTTAGGTTGGAATGTTAACTTGCCAAGCATTAACGTTAACCCAAAATGGGGTGTGCCCCAATTTGATACGAGCAAAGAAACTGAAGTTTACAGTTTTATGGGTGAAATGTTAATTTATGAAGATAATTATTTACCACATAGACATGAAGGAAGCGGAGAAAATATTTCAACCGATTTAAGAGATAGAACCGCAGATGCTCGCTTTTTTACTAGAAGACACAGTGATCAAACCAAAATAGAACGTATGGGGAATAGTCCTTCTTCGTATTATTGGAAAGTGACCAAAACTAGTGGTAAAATAACATGGTTTGGTGGTGATGAAAATGGAATTAATGCGAATGCTACCCTAACCGATGCTGATGGCAATATAGTACAATGGGGAGTTGTTAAAGAGATAGACACTTATGGGAATTATGTCAGTTATACCTACGATAATGATAGTGTAAGTGATACTAATTCAAATCTAAATGGGGGTAAATATTTTTATCCTTTAAGCATAGAATATACTAAAAATGATCAAGATGCTAATTTAGGGAATTACCGCGTAGAATTTGAAAGATCAAGTACCTACAGAGAAGACCCAAAAGTTATAGGTAATCGTGGTTTTAAGGAGGTAGATCCTTATTTACTAGAAAAAATTAAAGTGTTATATGACAATGAAGCAGTAAGAACTTATGAACTTGATTATGGTAATGAATTGGGGAGGTTTTATAAAACTTTGCTTCATAAACTTAAATATTTAGATGAAAATGACGATTTATTTTATGAACATGAATTTGAGTATTATGATGATTTAGCTGAGGATAGTGACTTGGATGAAAACCTTGACAATCAAATTTTTGTTGACCACGATAGTTATAAGCAAGATTTTAGTAACAATCTTTTCAATTTTTCATCATCATCAATTGATTTGGATCCTTCAATAATTAACACTAATGAAGCCTTTAATTATAGAGTTGGAGTAAGACCTTCTTTTGGAATTCAATTATGGATGTCAAATAATAATGAGCAAGATTTATTCACAATAGGAACAGATATTGACTATAGTAACACAAAATCCAAAGGAAAAATATCATTAAAAGATATTGATGGCGATGGAATTCAAGATGTTGTATATAAGAGTAGCAATGCTATAAAGTTTCACAAAGGTAATTTAATTCCAAATGAAAATGGAGTAATGCAACTTGAGTTTAGTGAAGTAACAAATGAAGTTATTGGCATAAATCATTTTAGTAAATCTACAACTACAGTGAACCCTGGATTGAATAATTTCAGTATGTATTTAAAAGGTTTCAATACCTCTCTAAATTTAAATAAGGCTAAAACGATTACAGATGTTTACGTCACAGACGCTAACAATGATGGGCTTTTAGATATTGTTGCAGGAGAAAAAGTACACTTTAATTTTATTGATGAAGACGGGAACCCCAATTTTACAACAGATTCAGGATTAACGGAAAATATGCTCATAACAGGTACAAATGAATTAACACCTGATTGGATAGACCCGAATGAAGAAGTTGAAGCACTTGAAGAGGAAGAAATAGAAGAACAACTTGAAGATATAGCTCATTATGATGCTGTACATGTTTGGACTGCACCTGCTAAAGGTGTTGTAACTATTAACGGTCAATATTTTCAAAATACTGTAAATAATAGTACTATACATTTATCAGGAGAAACAAAAATACAAGGATTAAATAACGATGAACCATTCAGGTTTTTGTTAGAAAACGTAGCTACTAATAGCTCTTCTTTTTTAGTTGATGGTTATAGCAATCAAAATGTTCCTCTTGGAATAAATACTTCAACAAATTTAGTAGAGGTAAAAAAAGGACAAAAATTATTTTTAAGAAATATAGGAAGCCAAGCTAATAATAATTTAGAGATGGGTTACAGTATAGATTATATCCAAGAACACCAAAATTTATCAGAGACTTTTAAGCTTGAGGATCATAATTTTATACTTGATAATAAACCTGTATTTATAGAAAATCCATCAGAAATAAACCAAATTCAGTGGAGTGGTTTCAGTATAGACAATCCAAAAGACGAAATTACTTTTATTATTCAACAGACTTTCTTAGATAGTGATGGTGGTGCAGTTGACGTTAATATTTATGAAAAAACAATACAAGCTGGCGCCAATGGAGATATAATTTCTTTTGAACCAAACGATATAAATTCAGAAATAGACTACTCTGCTATTGCAAATAAGCCATCTGTGTTTATATTCATAGTAAAATCTGATACAGAATTAAATTACAAGAAAAATCAAGGTTCTGATTATCCACCTTACAATGAAAATTTTAATAAAATAAAAGATTGGCGTCCAGTAATTCAAATTGGTTCAAATCAAGATAATTGGCAATATCCTATACCTGTACATTCAACATTTTGGAGGATGACCTCTCAAGAAAGTATAGATTTTATTGGTGATCAAAGTTTAAGTGGGCTGTTAAATGGTAATTATATTGCTAATCCAGTTGGACAAGGAACAACTGTACCTGGGGCGAAAAATGGGGAGTTTTTGTTTACCGTTGAAAGAAATGACCCAAATACAGATTACAATGAAATTGTGGATAAAGTTTGGGTAGAAATAGATGAATTAGGGGTAGTTAATTTTACACCAAGTACTGACAGTTTTTATTTTGGTCAACCACAGAACATTACTCAGAGTGATAGAAAACGTTTTAATTATTATGCTGAGGATAATCATAATGCAGATGTTTTACAAAAGTATTTAGATCATGTAGGATATAATTCATCTGTCCGAATAGAACATAGTGTATTTACAAATTCTAACTTCCTAACTGGCGCTACCGAATATTATGATACCAACAAGCATTTAGGCTCTATGATTGGCAACCGAGGGATGTTTTTTTATAATGATCGCGTGGCTGACGATAATATGCCTGAAGATCAATTTGGTAAACTTATAAATGAAAAGTCTGTTTTTAATCCAAGTGATCAAAATTTATCTAATTTTTTAAGTGAAGAATTTGATGAAGACACAACGGAGGATGATATAATAGACAGCCTAGATATTGAAATACCAAGCGAAGAAGATTTGTATAGTAATAGTGACCAAAATTCACCAAATTTTCTGCCAGCTTTTCATGATCAATTAATCGATTTATCAAATGATATTGAGTTTATCACATCTGAAACGTTTTGGGGTAAGCCCCAAACCCAACAAGAAAATGGTCAAATGGATAGGATGTTAGGTATGTTTAACTCACAACGTGTATCTGGTAATAATCTTTCTTCTCATTATATAGAGCTAAGTTTAGATGATGCATCTGGAGCACCAGGTCTTGATGGTATGGACTCTGCCTTTGAATACGACGATGAGCCCGTTGTAGTACAAGAAGCGAATGATGTGAGAGGCATGAAAGCTTTAGACCAAATAGCTAGATCTAAAAGTACATCAGTCTCTCTTGGTTATTCAGGTTTTCCAAACTTATCATACATCAATACTGACTATAACTACCAGTCAACTAACTTTATAGATTTGAATGGTGATGGTTATCCTGATCATTATTACCCAAACAAAGTTTTTTATACAAATATGACAGGGGGTCATAATCATATTGGTACTTCAATAATTCAAGACCAAGAAGATTTAAAGTACTTTAGTGAACATTCCAACTCAAATGCACATTTTAAACTAACCTCATCTGCCCCCTCAAATGTAGTTCAACCTGCAATGGGCTATGCTTCATCTAAAGTAGGTTTACCATCAGACGCCCTTGGTGTTGACTTTTCATTAGGAGCTGATATCAATGGTCATACAGATAACGATATTTATTATATGGATATTAACGGAGATGGCTTGACTGATAGAATTGATAAGTCTACTGGTCAAACTAATATAGCCTTCAACTTTGGTGGTTTTGATAATTCTAATATCAATAATTTTGAAACTTACAATAAATTATCTAACAACAGAACAAGTATGAATTTATCATACGGTTTGAATTTAGTCCCAAATATATTTGATGATGTCATTTCGGAAAGTCTGCCTTTAAATCTAAGTTTAGGTGTTACATTTGATTCAACCAATTTAGAGCAAATGTATGTAGATATAAACGGTGATGGTAATATAGATATTATCGAACTTTCTGATTCAGGTACATCAAGTATTATTAGTTTTAATAAAGGAAATGAATTTTCTTCTGAGGCTAATCCTCTAACAACCGCTTATAATCTTTCTGGTAATTCTTCTACAATGGCATTATCTGGTTCATTAAGAGTTTCTTATTATTATGGCTGGCCAGTTGTTTGGATTCTTATTCCAATTGGTTTTTTTCCCGTATTGCTACCCCTTATATGGCACAAGATTGGAGTTACAGCTTTTGGCAATATTGGCCTTTCATATAACAAAACCGACAAAAGCTTTGTGGACGTCAACGGAGACGGCTTTGTAGATTTTGTGGAAAGTGATGGTTCTTCAATGAAAGTTTACTACTCTAGAATTGGGCGAACAAATAAACTTAAAACTGTACACAACCCTATTAATGGTAGTTTTACATTGGATTATAAACCACAGGTTAAAACTTACGGAAATCCAAACACCAAATGGGCACTGACAAATGTAGAGGTAAATAGCGGTTATGACTTTGAACATGGTGGTTCTCAAATTGTACGTAAAGATTATGAATA
>PXBV01000099.1 GCA_003565575.1 Psychroflexus sp.
ACGACTTCATTGTGAGCGGTTCTCATTTTATTAAATAGGTTTAGTAACATCCCCAAGGCATGTTCTGAAACAGCGTTTCGGTTACCTTCTGGCGCATTGTAGAGCGCTATTCCTTTTTGTTTTGCATAGTCAACATCGATGTTTTCTAATCCTGCTCCTACCCTACCAATGAACTTTAAATTGGTGGCTTTGGCCAAAAAGGCTTTATCGATAGCAAACCTACTCCGAATTATTAAACCATCGTACTTATGAATAACTGTCTCAACCTCGTCTTTAGTGCTTGTGTAGTCTTCAGTGTTATCAAAACCTAGTTTGGTTAATTCTTCAAGCATCAGTGGATGGTTACTGTCCAGATGTAGTATGGTCATAGTTCTAAGGTTTTAAGATAAATAGTACTAAAATATATAGCTAAGCAGATTCAAAGTAAGGTTTTATAATTTCAGAAGTAATGCGCGTTGGTTTTTTGGTTACACTATCGATTAAACACCAACTTGTTTTAGCTTCAACAATGGTTTTTCCATCGCTTTGTCTAGTCATCTGAACTCGGCGCTCAGATTTTACTGTTGCATAACTTTCTATCCAGGTAGTCAAAAGCAAATTATCCTTTAAAAAGGCTTGCTGCTTGTACTGAATAAAATGGTCCACGACAAACCAAGCGTATTTTTCTCTTATTTCTGAAGGCGTTTTGGCTATCCAATGGGCTTCTGAAACTTCCAAAACCCACTTCACGTACTCTAAATTATTAACATGCTTATGTTCATCTAGATGTTGAGCAGTTACAGTGAGTTCTTTTTGAAATGGAATAGGTTTCATACGCTCACAGGTTTAAAATCCTAAAATCAATTTGGCAATGGTAAAAAAAATAAGCAGCCCAAAAATATCGTTGCTAGTGGTGATAAATGGCCCAGTAGCGAGAGCTGGATCAATTTTATAATGATTTAAAATAATAGGCACAAACGTACCTATAAAGGAAGCTAATAATATGACTGTAATAAGAGAAATAGAAACTGTGAATCCTATAATATAATCATGACCTAGCAAAAAGTGAGAGCCTACAAATAAAATAATAGCTAAAATACACCCATTAAGCAAGCTTAGACCTAGTTCTTTAAAAAGGCGTTGAATAACAGAGCCACTCAATGTGCCATTAGCAAGTCCTTGAACAATTATTGCAGATGACTGTACTCCTACGTTCCCAGCCATAGCGGCAATAAGCGGAGTAAAAAAGAATAAAACGCCAAAATTTTCCATAGCAGGCTCAAATGTACCAGCCACTTTTACGGCAATAAAACCACCTAAAAGGGCTAAGATAAGCCAAGGCAATCTTGCTCGAATCATTTCTGTAAGCGTAGCGTTGGAGTCTACATCTTCAGAAATACCTGCAGCCAATTGATAATCCTTATCTGCTTCTTCTCTAATAAAATCAATGATATCATCTACAGTAATTCTTCCTACCAGCCTTCCAAATTCATCTACAACAGGGATAGCTTCCAAATCATATTTTTGCATAACTCTTGCCACTTCTTCTCCAGGCGTATGTACATCTACAAAATCTACATTACGGATGTATACATCACCTATTTCTGCTTGGCTTGGTGCTGTTATTAAATCTTTTAAGGACAGGCGTCCTTTCAGTTTTCCTTTGTTATCTACTACGTAAATGGAATGGACACGAGTCACGTTTTCTGCTTGATTGCGCATTTCCGTCATGCATCCTGTGACGCTCCAGTTTTCATTCACTCGTATCAATTCTTTAGCCATAAGACCCCCAGCAGAATTCTCTTCATACTTAAGAAGCTCTACAATATTTTCTGCGTGAGTTTTATCTTGAATATTGGAAATGACCTGGGTTTTGATATCTTCAGAAAGCTCAGAAATAATGTCTGCTGCATCATCGGTATCCATACTTTCAATCTCCTCTGCAATTTCTTTAGCATTAAGATTTTTAAGGATTTTCTCACGATCGTCCTCATCCATTTCCATCAACACCTCCGAGGTTTGCTCACTATCCAGCAACTTAATAATGTAGGTAGCCTCCTCCATATTGAGTTCGTCTAGAATTTCAGCTATATCGGCATGGTGAAATTCTTCCAAATGCGTTTGAAGCTCTTGATCGTTCTTTTCTTCAATAAGTGCCTCAATTTTCTCAGTGAGTTCTTTGGTAAGTTCAAATGGCATCTTTACTTATTTTAAGGGTCAGGTCTATAAACTGCTCTACGCTCAGTTGTTCTGGACGCTGGGCAAAGATACGTTCTTCTCTTAATTCTGGAGAAAGGTTAAATTTTTTAAGGCTATTTCTCAACGTTTTTCTTCGTTGTTGAAAAGCGGTTTTCACCACCTCTTTTAGTTGTTTTTCTTCACACGGCAGGCTGTATTTTTTTTTGCGTACAAGCCTTAAGACACCACTTTGTATTTTTGGGGGCGGGTTAAAAGCTTCTGGCGGTACAGTGAAAAGATATTCTGCATCATAAAAAGCTTGGGTTAGTACCGAAAGGATGCCGTAAGTTTTGCTACCTTCTTTAGCACAGATACGTTCGGCTACTTCTTTTTGAAACATACCCGAAAATTCTGGAATTTGAGAGGTATACTCCAAAGTTTTAAAAACGATTTGTGTTGAAATATTGTAAGGAAAATTACCGATGACCGCAAACTGATGTTCTCCAAAATAGCTTTTCAAATCTGCTTTTAAAAAATCGGCTTCCACCACCTGAAAAGCCTTAGACTCCTCTTCCAAATTATGCTCTTGTTTAAAAGTTGAGTTGAGATAAGCTATAGACTCTCTGTCAAGATCCATGGCTATAAATGGATTGAACTTATTAATAAGGTATTTAGTAAGAACTCCCATGCCGGGTCCTATTTCCAAAAGGTTTTGGTAAGTATCCTCTTTAAGCGAATTGGCTATACGCTTAGCCACATCTTCATCTTTAAGAAAATGTTGTCCTAGATGTTTCTTGGCCTTTACTTCTCTGATGCCTAGCTCAAAGTTAGCTTTAAAGACTTGGTCTTCTATAGATGTCTTTTTGTTTTGGCTCATCCTACTTGGTGTATTATTTCCATTTCGGTAGTAAAGCTTACAAATTTACCTTCAAAAAGTTGTGTTTGTTTTTTTAATCTTTCAAAATCTTCTTCAAAGTAACGTTGTAAGGTTTTTTTATTCTGAATTTTATACTGCACTGAATAGGTAATCCCTCCCATAGATTCTATAACATCTACTTTAGACATGAGCGCACTTTCAAATTTACCAGTTTGTAACATTGACGGTATATGGATATTTTTCATCCATTCTAACCATTCGTCATGAACATCTTCTTCTATGTTGGTTGTTACATTATAAATAAACATATTATTGTATTTGATCCCCTCTTAGCCTTCTGTAGCGGTGTCTGGCATCTACAAAATAAATACTATCAGGATGATTAAAAATTATAGTTTCAAAATAAGATTTTGCTAGGTCTGGTTGATTAAGCTCATCCATATAAAGCTGACCCAGCAAAAAGTTAGCATTATCCGCAAGAATTTCGTCCTTGTGATCATCTACAATTTGTTGTAGATAAGGTATGGCCATTTCAAAATCTGCATTAGCGATGTGCAATTGCGCAATCCTTAATAACACATCATCTATGATGGAAGGCGATTTGTAATCATTTAGCACAGATTCTAGTAATTGTAAAGCCTGCTTTGGTTGATTTTGAAATTGAAGAAGGTCTGCCTTAGCCACTTGTCTTAAATCCACTCGAGTTGAATCTTCCAGGCTATTATCTTTAATGAGCAAAGAAAGCTCCATAGCATCGTTGGCTGTGAGTTGAGAGGCAGAAGATTTCAAAACCTTAAGCTGAGTGAGTGCCCAATCAAAATCTCCTGTGTAATAACTTGTCTTGGCGACTTTAAACTTGGCTTCTCTTGCCACATTGGTATTGGGAAGCAATTTTTCCACCTGTGTGTACAACAATAAAGCTTGATTGAACTGAGATTGTTTGACCTTTAAATCTGCTTCCAAAAGCTTGAGCTCTGCAAGTTGTGGTTGGTAAAGCTGAAGGGATGCTATCTGTTTAATTTCAAGCAAAGCAGCGTTTAGATCGTTTTTTTGATTAGCAAGAAATTCAACCAAATCCCTTTGAACCAAAAAACTGTCTGCTGTCTTTCCTACTTTATTTAAAAAACGCCTATATGCCAACTCTAAGTCTTCAAAATCTTCTGGCAAGGCTTGTTCTTGCTTTATGAGTAAGAGTTGCCGGTTAGCAGTGAGCAAGTCACGTTGAGTCTCAGCCTTTTCCACAGCAAATTCTAAAATTTGTTTTGAAGTATTTATGTGCTTGGTTTTAGCAACATCTGCCAAATTTATAAACCTATCTATGGAGTTAGAACTCAAACGCTGGTAAATGGCTTTCTCTTGAACAAAAGCTTTGGCATACTCACCCTGTTGAACAAAAAGCCAGCTCAATATTTGATTATAAATTACCTTAGGCTCTTTTTGATTACGTTGGAGCAAAACTTGTCTTAAGGCTTGATTAGCCTCATTTTTTGGATCATCTGTAATGTGTTGGCCAAAATCTCTATTCAATATTTGAAAATAACTTGAATTTTCTAAAATCAAATCCATATAATTTTCAAACATTTCTATATACCTAGTCTGTTCTCCGTAGATTCTGGCCAACTGAATGGCGTTGTTACTTCTTGGCTCAACTTTCTGGGCAGTTTCAAAAGTTTCTGCTGCCCAGTCTAAAAGACCGTATTTTTGAAATGAATTCCCAACAGAATATGCAAAACCTGGTCTTGCTTCAACTTGAGCTATAGCCTTTTGATAAAAACGTTTGGCCGCTACCGTGTCTTTTTGTTGTTGATGCAAGTAACCTAGCTCTATTTGAATATTTGGATATTCTCCTACGTTTGCCAAGTAAGTCTTAAGGCTTTCTTTAGCTTCTTCTACTTTGTCTTGCGCGGTTAAGGTTTTTGTGTAACCCAAAAGCCAGCCTTGGTTGGCAGGACTGCCTCGATGTAGTTTAGCGTAAATGGTTTCGGCTTTTTCAAATTCTCCTTGGTCAAAGTAGTTTTTAGCCAAATCTTCGCTTTGGCTATAAGCTAAAGTGAATAATAAGCTAAAAACTAAGATTAATAAAGATTTCATGGTAAATAGTAAAGATACTTTCAAAATCATTTTCAAATTTACCTAAATAATTTTCGGCATTATAATTATTTAGAAAGAATTCTGTATTGGTGAACTCATAGGGTCAAAGCTTATTTTATTTAGTGTAACCATATTTGTTAAATAAATGATTTTATTTTAAGTTTATAGTTAATTTATAAAATATAACTGAATGAAATCTCTTCTTAGTATAATCATTTGCTCAGTCTTACTTTTGTTTTTAGGGATTTTTAAGCACTTGTTTCCCAATTTGGAATTGATTGAAAATGAAACATTTCTTACCTTGAAAAAGGGGTTAATGCTCAGCTGCATTGCCATCATTAGTATTGCTTTAGTA
>PXBV01000194.1 GCA_003565575.1 Psychroflexus sp.
CGTTCATGTTGGACTCTTAGCATATTGGCAATGTCACACCATTCCAATGCTGCCTTCAGATTAGACTCAACTTTAACTCCAAGGCTTTCAATATGCTTGGGCATAAGTGAATTGGGCCCACATACTTTAACTTGAGCTCCAAGCTTGACAAGAGTAAAAATATTACTTAAAGCCACTCTTGAGTGCAAAATATCGCCTACAATGACAACTTTTTTCCCATCAACATCACCAAATTTTTCTTTTATGGAATAGGCGTCTAACAGTGCTTGTGTAGGGTGCTCATGAGCTCCGTCTCCTGCATTTATAATGCTTGCGTTAACATGCTTAGATAAAAAAACACCTGCACCAGGATTGGGGTGTCTCATCACTACTGCATCTACTTTCATAGCCAAAATATTGTTGACAGTATCAACAAGCGTTTCCCCTTTATTAACAGATGAAGACGACGCAGAAAAATTAATAATATCAGCACTAAGACGTTTCTCTGCAAGTTCAAAAGACAACCTTGTTCTTGTGCTGTTTTCAAAAAAAAGATTAGCAATGGTAAAATCTCTTAAGCTTGGTACTTTTTTAATAGGTCGATTAATGACTTCTTTAAACTGATCTGCAGTTTCAAAAATAAGATGTATGTCTGCTGTTGTGAGGTATTTTATTCCTAATAAGTTTGAAACGCTTAGTTCTTTCATAAGTTATTCCTAGTTATTCAATAAATAAATTGCATCTTCACCATCAATTTCTTTCCAACATACTTTAACATGTTCATTATTAATAGCATCTACTTTTCTGCCATTATAATCTGGCTGGATAGGTAAATGCCTGCTGAAACGTCTATCAATCAATGTAAGTAATTCTATTTTTGAGGGTCTTCCAAAAGACTGAAGTGCTGTAAGAGCAGACCTTATGCTTCTGCCAGTAAATAAAACATCATCAACTAAAATTACGTTCTTATTTTCTACTATAAAATCAATCTGAGTTTGGTTAGCCTTTAGTACTTTATCTCCACGTCTAAAATCATCTCTGTAAAACGTGATGTCCAACTTTCCATAAGACAATGCGTGTAAATTATAATCTGATTTTAAAATACTATAAAGTCTCGTGGCTAAGTAGCTCCCTCTAGGCTGTATACCTATTAGTACAGAATGCTCAAACGTCTTATGATTTTCAACAAGTTGACACGCTAAACGCTGAAGAATAATATTGATTTCTTGGGCACTAAGTAGCAATTTTTGGCTCATCTTAAACAATCATTAGCTTTACAAAAGTAATTAAAATAAGCTGTAATGTTAAAGAGTAGTTTCACTTTCTCAATTTAAAATATAATTTTTCTAAATTTCGTAATTTTAACTAAAGGGTTTAATTAATTTCTTAAGTATTGAAAGGTATTCTAAAACACATAGGACCAGGCTTTCTCTTAGCAGGTGCAGCCATTGGCGTATCGCATTTGGTACAAGCAACAAGAGCAGGCGCTGATTATGGCCCCATCCTAATCATAGCCATTCTCCTAGCATGCCTCACCAAGTACCCTTTTATTGAATTTGGCTCTAGATATGCAGCAGAAACAGGAAAAAATTTAATAGAAGGCTATAGAGCTCTAGGAAATAAATATGTCTACATATTTACGTTTATTACAATTGCCACCATGTTTATTATACAAGCGGCAGTCACTATTGTTTCTGCTGGATTGGCGGAGTATTTATTCAATTTTGGCTGGTCTAATTTTGCCTGGAGTTCAGTTTTACTTCTCCTCTGCATCTTCATTTTGCGGTTAGGAAAATACAATAAGTTGGACTTACTCATGAAGATTGTCATCAGTTTATTGACAGTTTCAACTTTATTCTCTGTTGTCATAGCAGGTTATCAAACCGATTTCACTACACTAGATTTCAACACATCCTCAAGCTTATGGACTTTGAGTGGGATAGGATTTGTCATTGCATTAATGGGCTGGATGCCAATTCCTTTAGATGCCTCAGTATGGCACTCCATATGGAGGCAAGAAAAAACAGCAAGTACCCAAACAAAAGCAAATCCAAAACAGGCGCTTTTTGATTTTAATTTAGGTTACTTTTCTGCCACATTGCTCGGGGTCTTATTTTTTGCCATGGGACTTTTAATTATGAATAGTAGTAATACTTCATTTGCTTCTAGCAGTGTAGAGTTTTCAAAACAACTCATAGAATTATATACACAAACCCTTGGAGATTGGAGTAGAATTTTAATTGCCTTTATTGCTTTTGTAACCATGTTTAGCACTACCTTAACCGTGACCGACGCTTTTCCTAGGGTGATTTCAAAACTTATTCAACGTCAAAGGCATAATGAAAGCAAGACCTATAATAGATTCATTTTGATTATACCTTCAGTAGCGCTGGCCATACTTTATTTCTTAAAAAGTTCATTTACGGTATTAGTTGATTTTGCAGCTGGACTATCCTTTCTGGCCTCACCGGTTTTAGGATGGTTTAATTTAAAACTAATGACTTTAAAATCAAATCCTATACAGATGAGTGCTAGATATTTGATTTTTTCTAAAGTCTGTTTGTTTTTTTTAGTTTGTTTCGGTATTGGATATATAGTATATGAAGTCGTACTAAGAATACTTTAGACTCGTGGGCTGAGTAGTTAAAGACTAGTTTTCAATTTCTAAATTCATTCAATTCTTAATTAGGACTTAAATTTATTATAAGAAATTTAAGAATGGTATAACCAAATTCATAAATTACAACTAAATGAAATTTTTGAATACAATAGAATAGGTAATTTTGATGTTATTATAAAAAATTTTGATTATGATAGAATCTGTGAATTTTATGAATGATGCAGCCAATTTTACAAGCGCAGGAACCTCGCAGCTTTTTGTTAATACCGAAGAAGGCTTAGAGAAGGTGGAAGTTGAAAATATCACTGTTATGGAATCTGATTTTGAACATTCAGATATGGGTAGATTGTACACTGAGTTCCCAGAACAGTTCAATAAAATTCAAAAAATTTATTTTAGAAATCAAAATTATTACGTTTGTCATTTTTTAAAAGACGATGAAGTACAAATTTTAAAATTTGATGAATTTGGCAACCATTTACAAGATAACCCATGAACTGCATTTTCGTGTATCTACAATAATGACTTTTAGCTAAAAAAAAAATCACATCTCGAGTAAAAATTGCTTTATTTTGTCAACTTTTATAGCTGAATGTGAGGCATGATGTATAACTTCTCTATTTTTAAGAACCAGTATTTGTGGGGATTGATGTAAGACTTTGAAGCGTTTAGAAACTTCATTAGACACATCACGATGGGCTTTTAAATCTAAATAAAACATATCGATGTGCTGATTATCAAAATCGATTTGAGTTTTAAAATTATGCCATACCATGTGGCTTATTCCACAAGTTACCGAGTGTTTAAAAATAACAACCAATTTGTCTTCTGAAATCTTTTCTAAAGCATCCAGTTGAGATACGTCTTCTAAAGTGAACCACTGAAAAGCATTAACCTTATCTTCACCATTATTTTCTAAAGCTTTAGGCTTAAAAATGTTCTGAAATAATCCCATAAATGCTATATTTTAGTGTAAAGTTTTTTATAAATCATAGAAACTGTTTTTTAAGGAAGTAAAAATTTTTTCACTTCCTTATATTCGCAAAGTTAAAATTTAATTCAATAATGAGTTCGATTACGGAAAAGAGAATCATTTCTAAAAGGGAAATTGAAAGCCTTAATAAAAAATACAAGTTACTAAGCGCAAAAGATAGGATCCATTCTTTGTATAAAGATTTTAGTGTTTCTGAGGTTATGGTTACGAGCTCTTTTGCAGCAACATCTGCCTTTTTATTGAAGCTTTTTTCTGAAGTAAACCCTGAACAATTGATACATTTTATAGATACGGGTTATCACTTTGATGAAACCTTACGCTATAAAAAACAGTTGACAAACACTTACAATCTAAATGTAAAATCTGTAAGCGCTTTAAAGCATGAACATGAATTTACTACTCAAGATAAAACTTGGACTAAAAACCCTGATTTTTGTTGCTCAATTAATAAAGTAAAGCCTTTAGAAGTTATAAAAGAAAAATATACAGTTTGGGTTTCTGGCCTGATGGAATGGCAAAGTGACCACAGAAAGACCTTAGATATTTTTGAACAACGCGGTGAAATTTTAAAATTTTATCCGCTTTTGGATGTGAGTAAAAAAGAACGAGACGCCTACATTGCAAAACACAACTTACCCTTCCACCCCCTAGTAGCTAAAGGCTATCACTCTATTGGTTGCAAACACTGCACAGTTCCAGGAAAAGACAGAAGTGGAAGATGGAATAACAATCCCAAAACAGAATGTGGATTACATTTATAAACTAATTTCATCTGATACAAATTGTTTGGATGAGATAGTTACATAAAGTTATATTGAAAATTACTTTTTGATAAACTTTTGAGTGCTAATGGATTTATGATGGTGAATCACACACAAATAGACGCCATTGGGCAATTGACTTACCGGAATAGAATACTCATCCGTATGGCTTAAATTTTTTGTGTGATTAGAGATGAGTTTTCCATTCAAATCAAAGATTTGAATTAAATCTACATCTGGTGAAGCCGAAGCTTCAAAACGAATAGTCAACACTTTTGAAGCTGGATTAGGATACAAAATTAGCTGGTTTGTATAGACATCGAAATCATCTACTTGAGATAGAACTTCCTCAAAACTCATGGTTTGAATTGCTGCGATATCATATTCACTTACTGTTGAATCATTTTTTAAGTGGATAGACGCTTTATCATTTTCAAAAGTGATTTTTTGAATTTCAGAGACTGGATAAAATGCTTCTTCTTCATTACTAATGATTTGCAGAGATTGGGAATAGCCAACTTTTAGTAAAGTTAACACCAAAACAACTGTAATACTTATTTGCTTATTTAAAAGAATCTTCATAACGTTTGATTTAAAATCTTCTTACGGGTAAGACTAAAAGTTCTACACTTTTACCTATAGATGCTTCTAATGCATCAAAATTTCGACGAAATGCCACAACAGAAGCGAATGAAGAAAAATCATCTGAGGCCCAATATTCATTTTGTTGGCCGCCTTTATAATCGCCGATATCATTAGAATAAATTTCATCGCTGATTTCTACCAATTCTAGAGTACTGGGTAAAAACCAATCTTCAAACCCATTAAGCTCGTATGCATCACAAACCCGTGCAGCAATGTCTTCTTCTCCGCAAAAGGTTAAAATTTGAGTAGTATTAAATTTTCCAAAACCAATATTTTTGTCGGTTTCTGGGATTTTATCTCCTCCGCAACCCCACGGGGCAGTACCCACATCATTGGGAGCTACTTCTAGATAGCGCCATCCATTGGAATATTCTCCTTTATCATAAAACACATAACCGCCCGCTGGTCCTTCATCTCCTAAATTGTAATTAATCTCTTCTTCTACTTTATTTTCAAAAACTAGACTATCTA
>PXBV01000341.1 GCA_003565575.1 Psychroflexus sp.
AGAAATCAGAAAAAAAAAATGAAGACTATACTGAAGTTGAAATTAATTATGCTCAGGGCTTTTCCATTCAACAATTTTCAAATTACACCAAGGTTTTAGTGCATTCCCCTTGGCAAAATGCTGAGAAAACAATTGAATATTTACTTATAAATAAAGACGAGAAAGTTCCAGAAGGAGTATTTTATGATGCTTTGATTCAACTGCCCATTCAAAAACTCGTAGCCACTTCAACTACACATATACCTTCACTTATAAAATTAAACCAAATACATAAACTTGTGGGCTTCCCTAACCTAGATTATATTTCATCTAAAGAAGCCAGAACGTTAATTAATGCTGGGAAGGTAAAAGAGCTTGGTCAAAACGAGGCTCTCAATACTGAAGTTTTACTCGCCGTTGAGCCGGATGTTGTGTTTAGTTTTTCTGTAGAAGGTCAAAATAAAGCTTTAAATCAAATTCAAAACTCTGGAATTCCAGTAGTCTATAATGGGGATTGGTTAGAAAACGATGTACTTGGCAAAGCCGAATGGATTAAATTTTTTGGAGCTTTTTTGGGTGAATTGGAACGTTCTGAAGAGGCCTTTGAAGCCGTAGAATCCAACTATATTTCATACAAACAACTAGTTAAAGATATAAATAAACAACCCAGTGTTATTTCTGGAGCTATGTACCAAGACCGCTGGTATTTACCGTATGGCACAAGTTGGCAAGCACAGCTTTTTGAGGATGCCAATGCCACCTATATTTATAAAGATACGGAAGGCAAAGGCAGTGCTGCATATTCTTTTGAAAAAGTGCTAAATGATGCAAAAGATGCGGAGTTTTGGATTTCTCCAGCCCAATTCACCTCTTATTCTCAGTTAATAGAAAACAACCCACATTACAAAGAGTTTATCGCATTTCGAGAAAAAAATATTTATACAGCAGCAACAACTACAGGAGAAAAAGGGGGTGTTCTATTTTATGAATTAGGTCCTAACAGGCCAGATTTAATATTAAAAGATTTGATAAAAATAGTTCATCCTGAAGTGATGCAAGACAAAGCGTTTAGCTTTTTTAAACCCTTAAAAAATTGAGTAGTTTATTTAAAAATAACATCTTACTTTTAATTCTGCTAGTTCTAGGCATTTTACTGAGTTTATCTTTAGGCTCTGTCTCTATTCCTTTAAAGGTCATTATAAAAAGTCTTTTGGGTTTTTCTAGTGAAAATTCAACCTGGGAATATATCATTATAAATTACAGATTACCAAAAGCTATAACAGCCTTACTAATTGGCTCTGGATTAGCTATAAGTGGTTTATTAATGCAAACTTTATTTAGAAATCCATTGGCAGGTCCTTACGTTCTAGGCTTAAGTAGCGGAGCAAGTCTTGGTGTTGCTCTTTTGATTATGGGTGGAAGTTTGTTTTATGGAATTTTGGGTGAATTTATCTTTTCAAAATGGGCTATCATTTTAGCAGCTAGTGGTGGTAGTTTACTAGTGATGCTAGCAGTGTTATCAACAGCTCAAAAAATTAAAGACACTATGGCTTTACTCATTATCGGCTTGATGGTAGCTAGCCTCACCTCTGCCGTTGTGAGTGTCTTAGCCTACTTTAGCAGTTCTGAATACCTTCAACAATACATCTTTTGGTCATTTGGGAGTTTAGGCAACTTATCTTGGCTAGAAGTTGGAATTTTATTTATAGGTTGGTTGGTAGGACTTGGTTTTGCGGTATTTAGTTTAAAAAACTTAAATGCCTTACTTCTTGGAGAAAACTATGCAAAAAGCATGGGTGTAGCGCTTAAAAGAAATCGTATTCTTATAATTGTGGCCACTTCAATATTAGCTGGGAGTGCTACAGCTTTTGCTGGTCCCATTGCCTTTGTAGGCTTAGCAGTCCCGCATTTGGTAAGGCAACTTATCCCAACCAATAACCACAGGATTTTGTTGCCAAGCATCGTCTTAGGTGGAGCCATTTTGATGCTTTTATGTGACGTCATTGCCCAACTTCCTGGGAGTGAAAGCACACTACCCATTAATGCGGTTACCTCAATTTTTGGTGCACCAATCGTAATTTGGCTACTTTTAAGAAAACGTAAACTCAACTTTTAAACCATGTCTGTTGAATCAAATTATGAAAACATTTTACTCTCAGCCATTTCTTTAAGTATTGGCTATAAAGACAAGCGAAATGAGATTTGTATTGTCAAGTCTATTGATTTTAAAATAAGCACTGGAGAATTGGTAGCTGTTATTGGCACCAATGGCTCTGGAAAATCAACGTTGCTAAAATCCCTTTCTGGACAAATTCCAATGTTAGCAGGAGAGGTGAAAATTAAAAATCAATCATTAGAACAGTTAAGTAACAAAAATCTTGGTGCTTACTTGAGTTTGGTCTTGACCAATGAAGTGGTTTCAAAGCAATTATCAGTTAAAGAATTAGTCGCTTTAGGGAGGCATCCGTATACCAATTGGCTAGGGCATTTAAGTCAAGAAGATGTTGTAAAGGTCAACCAAGCATTAAGTCAAGTGGATTTAATTCCGAAGAAAGATAAATTATGTAATGCCTTAAGCGATGGTCAATTTCAAAAAGTATTAATAGCAAGAGCTTTGGCACAAGATACACCTCTTATATTGATGGACGAACCCACCACTCACCTGGATATGTTTCATAAAGCGCAAATTCTTCAGTTATTAAAATCCGTTGTCAAGACTTCACAAAAGAGTATTTTATTTGCTTCTCATGAAATCAATTTATCGCTACAGTTATGTGACAAAATTATTTTAATAGACAGGTCTAAAATTCATTTTGGAAGTCCGCAAGAATTAATAGACAAGGGAGCTTTTGAGCATTTATTTCCAAATGATCTCATTTACTTTGATGTTAAATCTCAAACTTTTAAAATGAAATTAAACGACAGCTAATTTTTGTTGAATAACTTTCTCATCACAAAAACATGTGGAAATGTGATTGCTGCAATGAAGGCAAAAAGCAGAGATAAAAAGTTTTTAGAATCTTTAAACAAGTACACAACAACAAACATTCCCAAAATAGAAGCAAGCCAATAAGGAAAGGCTTTTTTAAAGTATTTTAAGAAGTTATTGAAATGAAAAACCCCATAAAGCGAATTAATTTGGTCTTTTAAAGATGGTATACTGTGCCAAAGCACAAAATAAGTAGCAAAACTCCAAACTACATCTCCAACATAAAAAACAGCAGCAAATAAAATCAAATAAAAGACGTTGATGACAGCTGATTTTTTCAAAGAAGCGTTGACATTGCTAAGTGGAATATACAAAGCAAGGCTTGATACTAAAAAGAGCAATAGCGCATAAATAAATAGTTCATCCATTAATTGAATGCCTGTCATATCCTCTATAATAAGTATGACTTCTTCTAAATTTAGATAAAACAAGAGAAATAATATTAATAAACCGTAACTCAAAAAAAATAAGGAAGCCAAAACTGAAGTGTTTTGTTTTACCTTCTGGTGGAAATGCTGCTCACCAAAATGATAACCACTTATAATAACAAAAGCCAGTAAAGCCAAAAAAGGAACACTATAAAAGATAACAACGAAACTTAAAACAACACCTAAATAAGTAAATAATGACTTATAAAATTGATTTTGTTTATTTTTTTTGCCCATTTGTTCAATCACAAACAAGTCGTTTGAACCATGTAAAATACCAAAACTAAATATCCCTAAAAACGCCAAAACGTACGTCAAATCTGTACTTAAAAGAACTGAAGCTAAAATAGAAGCCAAAGTTAAAGCTATTAGGTAATTGTAAAAATTCTTAATGTTAGTTTTCATATAATGCAAAAATAATTCAAAATTTTTCTTAAAAGCGAAATTTCATGTTTAATTTATTACTACATTTGATTAAACAAACTTAAACTTTTATTGCTATGAGAACTTTTATGTATTTATTGGCTGACGTTTCAAAACTCGCAAATGACGACTACGTTGGTTTTACTTTTTTTGTAGGTAGTATGGCTATGATGGCCGCATCTGCCTTTTTCTTTTTATCATTAAGCCAATTTGATAAAAAATGGAGAACATCCGTTTTAGTATCTGGTTTAATTACATTTATTGCAGCAGTGCATTATTTCTACATGAGAGATTATTGGGATGCATTTGGAGAGTCACCTACGTTCTTTCGTTATGTAGATTGGGTCTTAACCGTTCCATTAATGTGTGTTGAATTTTACCTAATCTTAAGAGTAGCTGGAGCTAAAGTAGGATTAATGTGGAATTTAATTTTATGGTCTGTAGTCATGTTAGTCACTGGTTACTTTGGAGAAGCTGTTCAGCCAGATTACTCTTGGCAGTGGGGTCTAGCTTCTGGTATTGCTTATTTCATCATCGTATATATCATATGGTTTGGTGAAGCTAAAAAACTCGCAGAAGCCGCAGGTGGTGATGTGTTAAAAGCGCACAACATCCTATGTTGGTTTGTACTTGTAGGTTGGGCAATTTACCCAGTAGGTTACATTTTAGGTACTCCAGGCGGATTGTTTGGATATGACTTTGGTGTAGATGCTTCATTTATGGATGTAGTATATAACATTGGTGACGCAGTTAACAAAATTGGGTTTGGTCTTGTTATTTTCTCACTTGCCACCAAGTCTACAAAATAATTATAATTTTATAATTATATTCAAGCCGAATCTTAAAGATTCGGCTTTTTTATTTTTAATTAAACTCAATAGCATTGATTATCTCCTGAAGTCTATAGATGAAAAGGAACTCAAAGACGCGCTTCAAAAATTTGAAAAAAAAATCTTCACAAGTCATCAATTCAGAAGTATTGAAGAAGCTTTATCATAAGCCTGCCGATAATTATAAAACATGACTTTCTATACGGTTTTGAGAATGCTTAAAAACGTTTGCAACATCAGAAATCTCTTGTTTTGAAAGCTCAGACAAAGCTACTTCTTTAGTGACTTTGGAAGGCAAGCATCACGAGATTGGTGACACCTTAAACCAATTAGAAAACAAACTTTCACCTAAAGATTTTTATCAGGCTAAAAGAAACCACATCATCAATTACAAGTCCATACAAGATATGGTTCACTATTCTTGTAGCCGAATTAATATCAACGTTAGTCTGTAGAAAAACCTGTTATTGTGAGTCGAAAACGTGCAGAAGACTTTAAAATTTAGATTGGTTAAGCCCTATTTTTGTCTTTCAAGCTTTATCTTTAGGTCAAAAATGAATATTTTATGTATCTCTGGTTCTGCCTCAAAAAATAGCAGTAATGTGAAATTCCTCAAGGCCATTGCTGAGCAATTATCTATAAATCATGTAGTGGAAGTTTATGAAGGTCTTTACAATTTCCCTTTGTTTACACCAGAAAGACTCAATGAGGGTATTCCAAAGTCCATTACTTTATTAAGGGATCAAATAACTAATGCCGAT
>PXBV01000080.1 GCA_003565575.1 Psychroflexus sp.
ACCATCGAGAATAAGTTTGATTCTTCAATAATTGATAATGCCATGCTTCTGAAGTTTTCATCGATATATTCTTTCGTGAAGTATATTTCATCCATAGCGAACGTAAACGTTTATAAAAATAGAAAATAAACATGAAATATAAGTTAAAATCATACAATATTGAAGATTTTGATACTTTAAATAAGAAAACCAAAAACATAGCCGTCGGGTTATTTTACAAACAATCTATTCCAAATTAACCGTACTATAATTAGCAGATAAAGACACGATTTGAGATTCTCCTTTGGAGGCTGTGCTGGTGTAAATCACATCCTCAAAGCTTTTGGACATTTTAAACTCTAAGTCTGAATTGATGTTGAATTTAGAATTAGACGATTTAGCATAAAACCTATAATCTACACTTTTAGGTAGTTTAAGGTTGGCTGTAGATTTTTCTAATTGAATATCAATCAGAAAAAAATCAGGATCGATTTCATCAATGGAGAGTTTACCATAAGAACCTTTTATGAGGGCTTGGCCCCGAAGTTTCCCAACAGCCAATTCAGACATTTTGGACTTCACATTAAGTTCATTCACGTTTCCTATTTCTGCTTTTTTGGAATAAACAAGATTTAAACTCAGTTGCTCTGCAGAGTCTATGAACAAACTCGAATAATTCATATGAATTTCTGATTCCTCCCCTAAAAGCTCGCCTAACTTTATGTCTGAATATCTCAGTTTGGCTGAAAGATTCTTCATGGAGTCTGCATCTAGCTTGGAATGTCTCAAATTGACTTCAAATGTTGTCGATTTTGGAACTTTGATCTCTATAACTTTCTTAATTGAGCCTTTTGGATTTTGACTTCCTGAATCTTCTTTCAATTTATCTAGCATATCACGAGCTTCAGTCCTGAAAGTTCTCACGTAAACTCTTAGAGAGTCTAAATCTATGTGATAATTGAGTAATGAGTCTTTTGAAACCGCCAAATGCTCTCTCAGCTTCAACATTTCACTTCTAAAGTTTTTCATTTCTTCTCGAAAATTGGTAGAATCCAGTTGCTCTTTAAATTTCTCTAAATAAGCTTTTCCTTCTTCTTTAAATGTTTCATAATCAAAATTGAATTGAAAGGGAGCTTTTGGTGGCATGGGCGGTATAGGTGGTCTTGGCGAATTAGCATTGGGTCTTGGGGGCTTGGGAGGAGTTCGAGTTTGAGCAAACATAAAGCTCCTTGCTCTTTCCTTTTGACCAGCATTTGAGGTGATTTCTACTCTATTGCTATTCCCAAGAACCTTAACTTCATGAGCATCAAAAAGCTCTGATGCTTCTTTTTCACTTAGCGTTTCACTAGACAAGATTGTTTTTACCTCCACTTTACTCTTGTTCCAAGTAGTCACAATAATTTCTGCATGGGATACATCCAACATGAGTTCTGGATTTTTATCCATATCAAATGTTTCTGTACGTTCTCTTTTGCTTTGAGAAAATCCTAAAAGCGGAAGAAAGAACATCATAAATACTATTTTATAACTGATATGTTTGGTCTTTTTCATGACTAAGGGTTTTAAGTTCGTTAAGTTTGAGTTTTAAATTTTGAAGCAATTCTAATCTCAATTGTAAATTATCAATCATGGCTTCAATGATAGCTTCATTAAAGCCCGCTGTACTTAATTCGATTTGAAGCAATTTATAATCCTTCTCTATTTTCTCTAATTCTTCTAAATATGAAAAGGCAACCTCTTCGTAATTACCATAATCTAAAGTGGCCAACTCATAACTAATGGAAGCTTTAAAAAAGGCTTCTAAATTTCCAAATTCTGCAGAATAAGCATTCAAATGAAGGGCTTCATGAGTTGCAGTGGTTGTGTGTACTACTTCTGAATTAGACTGAAACCAAAAACTTGAGATTAAAATACCAAAAATGAGAACTGCAGCTATTTTTTGTAACCAAACCCCTGCATTGGACTTAGAATTAGCTAAGTTTAACCGTGTTTCAAATCTAGTCAAATGACCTTCTGGCATTGGAATGTTTTCGTTTTTGTAATCAAAATCTTTACGTAAGTCTTTCATGGATACATTTTATTTAAAAGCCAATCTAATGCTTAGTTGCTTCATCTGGCAAAAGTGATGATGTCTATGAAGGCACTTCATAACCTTTTTTTTTAAGTTGATTCTTCAGCATAATTTTACCTCTACATAGCTGGGTCCTTGATGCATTCACGGAAATATTTAATATTCCTGCTATTTCCTCATGATCGTAACCTTCCATCAAAAACAATTTTAAAACAAGACTGTATTTAACTGGTAGCTTTTCGATTTCTGATTGAATTTGAGATAAACTAACACAATCCTCTACGTCCCAATTCATTTCATCTTCTTGATTTATGAGCTGGACGTCATCAATGTTCAAATCAAATTTTCGCTTCCTTAAAGCATCAATACTTTGATTAATTACAATTTGCTTTAACCAAGCTCCAAAAGTTGAACTTCCATCAAAAGTCTTTAGATTTGAAAAGGCTTTGATAAAAGCTTCTTGCGTAACATCCTCTGCTTCATCTGTTTTACCAAGGTATCTGTATGCGATTGTAAACATCGCCTTACAATAAGACTGATAAAGCTTCAGTTGAGCTTTTCGGCTTCCTTTCAAGGAGTTTTCAATAAGCGTTGTTGTTAACAAATTCAATACAGATAAATAAAATTGCTTCAGTATAAATACGGATGAAGATTAATTACGTTACAAATTTTATCATTTCTTTTAAGGTTACACTTAGGTGAGAGCAGTAATTTAGTTCAAAAAAACAAATGAAAGCAATTGTACATAAAGCAGATAGCAGAGGACACGCCAATCACGGATGGTTAGATTCCTACCATAGTTTCAGTTTTGCAGGTTACTTTAATCCAGAACGTATGAATTTTGGGGTTTTACGTGTTTTAAACGATGATGTTGTTTCTCCTGGCATGGGTTTTGGCACACATGGACATCAAAATATGGAGATCATTTCAATCCCACTAAAAGGTGACTTAAAGCACAAGGATAACACAGGACGGGAAGCTGTTATTAAATCTGGAGATATTCAAGTGATGAGTGCAGGAACTGGAATTCAGCATAGCGAGTTTAATTACAGTAATGAAAATCCTGTGAATTTCCTGCAAATTTGGATTATTCCAAACCAACAAAATGTGAGACCTAGGTATGACCAACTTAGCATAGACCCCAAAAGTATTCAAAATAAATTTCAACAGATATTATCCCCAAATAAAACAGACGATGGTGTTTGGATCTATCAAGATGCTTGGTTTCATCTAGGGCATTTTGATTCTGACACACATCCTACTTATACATTGAAAAGCAAGGAAAACGGCGTTTATGTATTCTTACTAGAAGGTCAAGTAAAGGTGAACGATAATCATTTATCAAAACGTGATGCTTTAGCAGTTTCCGATACTTCAGAAATAAACATGCAGATTAGTCAAAACTCTAAAATTTTACTGATGGAAATTCCGCTTAAGAATTAAAGATTTAATAGTTTTTAACGTCAACCAACGAGGTTTTAGATTGAATTTATAAAAAACAACCTTATATTCTCCTATTTTTGAAAAAATCGTAAAATTTATATTTGATGCAAAATGTACTTGTTATAGGCGCCAACGGAAATACTGGACGTTTAATTACTAAATTACTGAGGGATTCTTCAGAATTTAAACCTTACGCTATGATAAGGAAAGAAATTCAGCAACCATTTTTTCAAAACCAAGGAATTAGCACCACCCTAGCAGATTTAGAAGAAGATTTTTCAGAAGCATTTAAAGGTATGGACAAAGTTATATTTGCCGCAGGATCTGGTGGTCATACAAGCGATGAGCAAACAACTTTAATAGATAGAAATGGTGCCATAAAAGCTATAGAGTATGCTGAAGCTAGCAAACTCAAAAAGTTTGTGATGCTAAGCTCCATGGGGACTTATGCTCCAAGCCGTGTGGAGGGACTTGAGCATTATCTAAAAGCTAAAAAGGCTGCAGATGATTTTTTAAGAAAATCTAGTATAAATTACACCATAGTACAGCCCGGTGGATTGACTAACAAAAAAGGGACTGAAAAAGTGGAGGTTGCTTATGAATTAAAAAAAACGGGGCAAATCCCAAGAGAAGATGTGGCTAAAGCTTTAGTTTACGCCTTAGAACTACAACGAACTAAAAACATGTCTTTTGAAGTGATTTCTGGTGAGAACGACCTCAAGGAAGCAATGAAAAATTTTAAACAAGGAGCATAGTAAGTTCAAAATCAATCAAGTTATTATATGAAAGAGTTTTGGAACGAAAGGTTTGAGAAAGAAGAATTTATTTATGGTACAGAACCAAATGCCTTTTTTAAAGCTGAGTTGGATAAAATGACCAACACAGGTCTAGCACTCTTCCCTATGGAAGGTGAAGGCAGAAATGCATGCTATGCAGCTAAAAAAGGTTGGAAAGTTGAAGCCTTTGATTTTTCTGAAGCAGGAAAGGAAAAGGCTCTAAAACTCTGTGAAAAAGTAAATGCTGAAATTTCTTATCATATTAAAAAAGCTGAAGAATTTGAATTTAAAAATGACAAGTATGATTTAATAGTGCTGATTTACGCTCACCTTCAACCTGAGCTGAGAGAAGATTTTCACAAGAAATCATACCATTCTCTAAAACCTGGAGGAAAAATCATTTTAGAAGGATTTCACCCTAAACAATTAATTGAAAACTACCCTTCAGGAGGCCCTCAAAATATTGACATGCTATACTCGTTTGAGCTGTTGAAAGAGGATTTTAAAGAACTATCCAAGATTGACGGAAAGGAATTAGAAATCGATTTAAAAGAAGGTCGGTACCACCTAGGAAAAGGCTTTGTCACCCGTTTAATTGGGATTAAATAAACACTTTAGTAGTTTCTTCAGTTATCATTTAAACTACTAAAAGTTTAAACACAATAAGGCTAAAGTTGTTTTGTTTTAATGTAACTTTAGCTTTAAATTAAAACACTTATGAACAGGTTCTTTTTCATATTATTTTCATTTCTATTTGCTTTAAATTTTAAAGCCCTTCCTCAAGATCTACCTCTATTGGATTTTGAAAATCTCAATTTTCCAAAGTCCATTGTAATTCCCGCAGAAGGTAAAACTGAAGCTGAATTGAAATCAAAAGTTGAGACCTGGATCAATTCATCATTTACAGAAGCCAACCTTCTTGAGCATACATTTGAAAATGATCAGTTTTTGGTAACAGCTGTAGAACATAGAATCATCAAAGTTAAAAACCTAACTTGCGACATAAAATTCGATTTAAAATTATCCATTAGAAACAATCGGTATAGGTTTGAAGTATCTTCTTTAAGTTATAAATATTACACAGAATACAGGCCTATTGCAAATATAGATCTCATCAAAGATTCCAAAATTAGAGATGA
>PXBV01000087.1 GCA_003565575.1 Psychroflexus sp.
AGGATTTATGTTCGCCTTGATTATTGGTGTTATAGTAGGTACGTATTCATCTGTATTTATTGCAACACCTGTGATGTTTGACTCTGTAAAGAAAAAAGGTATCGATTTAACAGATAAAAAGGCAGAAAAAGAAAGCGAAGAAGTAACTGTCTAAAAGTAATTGACATAAGAAAAAAAATCCTCTGAAGTTATATTCAGAGGATTTTTTTGGGTTTTTTGATCAAGATTGTGCTACCAACGGATAATTACACTTCCCCATGTAAATCCACTCCCAAAGGCAGCTAGTACAACTAAATCTCCTTTTTTGATTTTTCCTTGTTCCCAAGCTTCAGTAAGAGCAATAGGAATGGATGCTGCAGTTGTATTTCCATACTTCTGAATGTTATTAAAAACTTGCTCATCCCCTAAGCCTAGCTTTTTTTGAATAAATTGAGATATTCTCAAATTGGCTTGATGTGGAATGAACATATCTATTTCTTCCTTTTTTAAGTTATTGAACTTCAAACCTTCGTGAATGACTTCAGAAAATCTTACAACAGCATTTTTAAACACCAATTGTCCATTCATTTTAGGATAATATGGGATATTTTCCTGTGGGTTTTGCTCTATGAGTTCTGGAACCCAAATTTCAGTAGAAGGACCTCTTAGAGATAATTCATCAATATGTTCTCCTTGAGAATGAAGATGTGTGGACAGTATGCCAGAATCATCTCCACTTCTGCTTAATATAGCTGCTCCAGCACCATCTCCAAAAATGACAGAAACATGCCTACCTCGTGTCGTCATGTCTAGACCACCGCTATGGTTTTCACTGCCAATGACTAACACATTCTTATACATGCCTGTTTTGATGAATTGGTCTGCAACAGAAATACCATAAACAAACCCACTACATTGATTTCTTACATCCAAAGCAGGACAAGTTTTAATGCCTAATTGTTCTTGTATTTGAACACCACAGCCAGGAAAATAATAATCAGGACTTAGCGTTGCAAAAACAATAAGCTCTATATCTTCTTTGTCAATTCCAGCCCTCTCAATAGCTTTCTTAGCAGCTTTTAAGCCCATTGTAGAGGTGGAGTTGCCATCCCCTTTTTGGATGTGACGGCGTTCAACAATTCCAGTGCGTTCTTGAATCCATTCATCTGATGTATCCATTAGCTTGCTTAAATCATGATTTGTGACAACTTGCTCAGGTACATATTTACCAAGTCCAATTATTTTTGAGTGATACATATTTTTTAATTTAGTAATGCAATATAACTATAATTGCTAATTCCGTAATATTTAAGCAAAAAGAAAACGCTCTTTAAAATAAATCTTAAGAGCGTTTTCCAAACCAACCTAACCAATCGTCTTAAATGTTTTTTACATATATTTTTTGTAATCGTTAATTATTACTTTGGCTTTCAAGTCATGTAGTAAGTTATAAAGCCCAAAAAATGTCCTGTTGATATAAAGAAAGTGTTTACTTCCTCTATTTCCATTCATCTTTCTTAATTCTTTGTCACTGCTGTACTTCTCACTTAAGCCAGAAACTTGGTTCCAAAATTCAGCATCTCCAAAATCAAAGGTTTCTTTGTGAAATGGGCTAGTAAATAAACTTAACATTTCATGAAAAAGAGAGGAGAAGTATTGGATTTCTTTTTCAGTATCATCTGGTCTTATAATTTCAAGTTCTTTTAATTTTTGCAAGAAAAATTCAGGGTCATTTATATTTTTAGGTTTAGCAAGTTCAAAATAAGGCGTGTAGAATTGATTTGGTATGTTTTTAATGCAACCAAAATCAATAGCTATCAGATTATGGTTTTTATCAATTAAAAAATTTCCAGGATGTGGGTCTGCATGTACTTCTTTGAGTTTATGAAATTGAAACATGTAAAAATTCCACAGGGTTTGACCTATAGAATTTCCTGCATCTTCACTAAAGCTTTCTTTTACAAATTCGCTTAAGTGCTTACCTTCCATCCAGTCCATGGTTATGATGCGTTCACTAGAAAGCTTTTCGTAATACTTAGGAAACTTAAGGTTTGGTATTTTAGAGCAAGCTTCAGATATGCGTTTACTTTGCTTGACCTCTAGCACATAATCTGTTTCTTCTATCAGTTTATCTTCTATTTCTTTAAAGTATTTTTCAGAATCTTTCCCTTTTAAATTGAACATTCGAGTTGCAATAGGCTTTACCATGGCCAAATCTGAACTTATACTATCTGCAACGCCAGGATATTGTATTTTGATGGCGTACTTATTTCCATCACTTTCAGCTCTATGCACCTGACCAATGCTTGCAGCGTTTACAGATTCTGAAGTAAACTTATCAAAAATTTCTTCTGGATATTTGCCATTGTACTTCTTAAACGTTTTTCTAACCAAAGGAGCAGACAGCGGAGGAACACTAAACTGAGCTAAACTAAATTTTTCAACATAAGCATTAGGCAGCAAACTTTTTTCCATGGACAGCATTTGTGCTACTTTAAGTGCGCTCCCTTTTAAATTCTTTAACCCGTCATAAATATCTGAAGCATTGTCTTCATCAAGCTCATCTCTAGACAACTCTGGATTAAAGGCTTTCTTTGAATAATATTTAATATAATTAGCACCAATTTTGGTTCCAGTGCCTATTAATTTTGAAGTTCTACTGAATTTGCCAGTAGGTATTTTGTCAATTGTTTTCATCTACGATTTCATTGTTTCTTTGTAAAGAAATTTTCCAAAATCAAACACTTTCTCAAGAGGTGTGTTGTCAAATACATCAAAAATAGTATTGACAGATTTTTCTATAGCAACGTCTGTTTTTTCAAAGTCAGCTGACTTATCTTCTTTCCAAAACTTTAGAAGAAACAAAAATTGTATCCAAGCTCCTTCAGAATAAATTTTTTCATTTCGCTTGAGGAAGCTATAATTCTTTTCGTCATTATCATCTTCTATTAATTGTGTAGCAAAGGATTTAATGTTATGCCTTAACCCTTTCAATTGTTTAAGATTTTTTAAATGGTCTTCATGTTCTTCTAAAACATAAAGCACATAACTTCTGTTAGCAGTAAGTATCTCAAAAAACGTGTAGAAAAAAGTCAACATCTTTTCCCGGCTATTATAATTTTCTACTTCCTCATTGTTATTCATTAAATTGCTCGCATTCTCATAGAAGCCTTCCCAGATGCCTTCCCTTAAAGCGTCAAAATTTCCGAAATGTTTATAAAAATCTTTTTCTTCAAATTTAGCTTGCTTCACAAATTTATAGACAGATTTTGGTGTATGTTCATGCTCTAAAACATAATCCATATACTTAGAAATAATATCTACTTTAGTTGGTTTTTTCTTAGATTTTGTGGTTGCTGCCATAGTATTTTAGATTTTTACAAATATAATCACTGTTTAAGTTTGAGTGCATAAGTTTAAACGAAATCTTTTGTTAAATCTAATGCTTTATGTCAGTTTGTCATAAAAGTCGATGCGGTACTTAGTTTGTAATTCATCAATAAACAAATTATATAATTATGGCTACAGGTAATATTAACGTTTCTGTGGAAAATATTTTTCCGCTTATCAAAAAATTCCTTTACAGCGACCACGAAATATTCTTAAGAGAACTTATTTCCAATGCGACAGATGCTACTTTGAAATTAAATCATTTAGTAAGAATTGGAGAAGCAAAACTGGATATTGGTCAACCTAAAATTGAAGTCAAAATCGACAAAGACAACCAAACACTTCATATTATTGATGAAGGTGTTGGGATGACCAAAGATGAAGTAGAAAAGTACATCAATCAAGTTGCCTTTTCTGGGGCCGAAGAGTTTTTAGAAAAATACAAGGATTCAGACTCAAAAGACACAGGTATCATAGGTCATTTTGGACTCGGGTTTTATTCTGCCTTTATGGTTGCTGGAAAAGTAGAAATCCACACCAAGTCTTGGAAAGATGAGCCTGCTGCTCACTGGACTTGTGAGGGTACAACTCAATTTACACTTGAAGAAGGCCATAAGCAAGACAGAGGTACAGAAATCATTCTTCATATAAATGAAGATGAAAAGGAGTTTCTGGAAGATCATAAAATCAATGAACTTCTAGTAAAATACAACAAATTCATGCCTGTTCCAATTAAATTCGGAACTAAAGAAAAAGAACTTCCAAAAGCCAAAGACGCCAAAGAAGACGAAGCGCCAAAAAAAGTAACGGTTGATAATATTATAAATAATCCAAACCCTGCATGGACTAAGCAACCTGCAGATTTAGAACAGGATGATTATAAAAAATTTTATAGAGAGCTGTATCCAATGCAATTTGAAGAGCCTCTTTTTCATATTCACTTAAATGTGGATTACCCATTTAACCTGACGGGTATTTTGTACTTTCCAAAATTAACCAACGACTTATCTATTCAAAAGGATAAAATACAGCTGTATCAAAACCAAGTGTTTGTAACTGATAATGTTGAAGGTATTGTGCCAGAGTTTTTAACCATGCTAAAAGGGGTTATAGATTCTCCAGACATTCCATTGAACGTTTCAAGATCTTACTTACAAGCCGATGGAGCTGTGAAAAAGATTTCTAGCTACATCACAAGAAAAGTAGCTGACAAACTCAAGTCGCTTTTCAATGACAATCGCGAAGATTTTGAAAAGAAATGGAATGACATCAAAATTGTGATTGAATACGGAATGTTGTCTGAAGATAAATTCTTTGAGAAAGCTCAAAAATTTGCTTTGTATCCAACAACAGACAATACCTACTTCACTTTTGAAGAGTTAAAATCTGAAATTTCTGAGACGCAAACCGATAAAGATGACAAACTGGTTGTACTTTATGCTTCCAACAAAGATGAGCAACACAGTTATATAAAAAGCGCCAATGCCAAAGGGTATAAAGTTTTGTTGCTAGATTCTCCAATCGTTTCGCATTTAATTCAAAAGCTAGAACAAGACAACGAGCAAAAAGTTTCATTTGTAAGAGTGGATAGTGACCATATTGATAACTTGATTAAAAAGGAAACTGAGCAAATCTCTAAACTTTCTGATGAAGAAAAAGAAACGGTTAAGACTAACTTTGAAAGCGTTGTGCCAAAAGAAAAATACACCGTTCAGCTTGAGGCTCTAGACTCTGAGGCCGCGCCAGTATTGATTACCCAACCTGAGTTTATGCGTAGAATGAAAGAAATGCAACAAACCGGTGGAGGCGGTATGTTTGGTATGGGCAATATGCCAGAGATGTACAATCTTGTTGTTAACTCAAACAGTCCGTTAGTTTCTAAAATTCTGAAAGCTAAAGATGACGCTAAAAAAGAAACGCTCATCAAACAATCTCTAGATTTAGCACTCTTATCTCAAAACCTATTGAAAGGGGAGGAGTTAACCAACTTTGTAGAGCGTAGTTTTAAAATGATCAAGTAAGTTGACCTTATATTCTTACACAAAACCACTTCGACAGAAGTGGTTTTGTGGTTTTATAGGTTTGATTTAAAATCAATATAAAAGTAAAAACAAAGAAAAATTTCATGTTGCAAAGAAATATTAACATAGTATCTTTGTCCAAAATAAACATCAATGATCAATATTACCTTACCGGACGGGAGTGTAAAGCAATATGAGAATGGAACAAGACCTCATGACGTAGCTTTAAGTATAAGCACAGGCTTAGCTAGAAACGTAATTTCTGCAAAATTTAATAATACAATTGTAGAAACCACAACCCCACTTCAAGAAGACGGTGACTTGGTTTTATTAACTTTTAATGATGAAGAGGGAAAACAAGCCTTTTGGCATTCTAGCTCTCACATCATGGCGCAAGCCTTACAGAAGTTGTATCCCAATGTAAAATTGACCATAGGTCCATCTATAGATAATGGATTTTATTACGATGTAGATTTAAACGGAGAAGTAATTTCTGAAAATGATTTCCCCAAGATAGAAGCTAAAATGTTGGAGCTGGCAAGAGGTAAACATGATTTTGAAATGCGTTCCGTATCTAAAGCCGAAGCGCTTAATTACTATAAATCTAAAAATAACCCTTTTAAAGTTGAGCTGATTGAAAACCTGGAAGACGGTGAAATCACGTTTTGTGATCATGACGATTTTACCGATTTATGTCGTGGTGGACATATTCCTAATACAGGAATTGTAAAAGCAGTAAAACTGATGAACATTGCTGGAGCCTATTGGAGAGGCGATGAAAACAATCCACAGCTCACAAGAATTTACGGCATTTCATTTCCGAAGCAAAAAGACCTTAAGGAATATTTAGAATTGCTAGAAGAAGCCAAAAAGCGCGACCATAGAAAATTGGGGAGAGAATTAAAGTTATTTACGTTTTCTCAAAAGGTAGGGCAGGGTTTGCCTCTTTGGTTGCCTAAGGGAGCAGCGCTTAGAGATCGTCTAGAAAAATTTCTTAAAGAAGCGCAAGAAACTGCGGGCTACGAGCAGGTGGTGTCACCTCACATCGGTCAAAAAGAATTATATATGACTTCTGGTCATTATCAAAAATATGGAGAAGATAGTTTCCAGCCCATAAAGACACCGCAAGAGGGGGAAGAATATCTCTTAAAGCCTATGAACTGCCCTCACCATTGTGAAATATTTAATGCACAAGCTTGGAGCTATAGGGACTTGCCTCAGCGTTATGCTGAATTTGGTACTGTTTACCGTTACGAACAAAGTGGAGAATTGCACGGGCTTACTAGAGTTCGCGGATTTACACAGGATGACGCTCATATTTTTTGTACTCCAGAACAATTAGACGAGGAATTCAAAAAAGTAATTGATTTAGTTCTGTATGTATTTGGATCCTTAGGATTTGAAAACTTTACAGCTCAAGTTTCTTTAAGAGATCCAGATAATCCTTCAAAGTACATTGGTTCTGATGAAAATTGGGAAAAGGCTGAGTCTGCTATTTTAAATGCAGCCGAAGAAAAAGGCTTAAATTATAAAGTAGAAACTGGAGAAGCTGCTTTTTATGGCCCAAAACTCGATTTTATGGTAAAAGACGCGCTAGGTCGACAGTGGCAGTTGGGCACCATTCAAGTTGATTATAATCTTCCAGAGCGGTTTGAATTGGAGTATAAAGGCAGTGATAATGAAATGCATAGGCCTGTTATGATTCATAGAGCTCCCTTTGGAAGTTTAGAGCGCTTTATCGCTATTCTATTAGAACATACAGGAGGTAATTTTCCACTTTGGCTAATACCTGAGCAAGCTACCATCCTATCAATCAGTGAGAAATATGAAAATTATTCTAAAAAAGTTTTAAGTTTACTGAAAAAACACGAAATTCGCGCCACATTAGATAATCGAGGTGAAACCATGGGTAAGAAAATCCGTGAAGCTGAGATGAATAAAGTTCCTTACATGTTGATTATTGGCGAAGCAGAAGTTGAAAACGAAACCGTTTCCATAAGAAAACACGGTGGAGATACACTAGGGGAGATGAACGTTGAAGATTTTGTGAGTCTAGTAAACAGTGAAATAGATAAGGAAATGTACAAATTTGAAGTTTAATTTAAAAATAGTTAGCCATAGCAATACGTAGAAAAAAATCAAGACAGGCACCGAGGCAGATTAAAGAAAACCCTCACAGAATCAACGAAAAGATTAGAGCTCCAAAGGTTCGTGTAGTTGGTGAAAATGTAAAAGTAGATATTTATTCACTAAAAGAAGCCTTAGCCATGGCCGAAGAGCAGGAATTGGATTTGGTTGAAATATCTCCAAAAGCGGATCCTCCTGTTTGTAAAGTTATGGATTACAAGAAATTCTTGTATGAGCAAAAGAAAAGAGAAAAAGCTCTAAAGCAAAAAACATCTCAAGTCGTTGTAAAAGAAATCCGTTTTGGTCCGCAAACTGATGATCATGATTACGAATTCAAAAAGAAAAACGCTGAGAAGTTTTTGAAAGACGGAGCCAAACTTAAAGCATTTGTATTCTTTAAAGGTAGATCTATTGTTTTTAAAGACCAAGGTCAGATTCTATTATTGAGATTAGCACAAGACCTAGAAGATGTTGCTAAAGTAGAACAAATGCCAAAGCTAGAAGGAAAGCGAATGATAATGATGCTTGCTCCGATTTCGAAAAAATAATTGCGATAACCCAAATATATATTCAAATGCCTAAAATGAAAACCAAATCGAGTGCAAAAAAGCGCTTTAAACTTACTGGAACCGGTAAGATAAAACGTAAACATGCATTCAAAAGTCACATTTTGACTAAAAAGTCAAAAAAGAGAAAACTGAAGTTAACGCACACAGGTCTTGTAGACAAGGCTGATGAGCATAACATCAAAACTCAACTACGCTTAAAGTAAGCAAACTAGGTTATTATTAATCCATGGAGTTAGGCTCATAAAATGTTATTATAACTGCCTACTACAAAAACACTTTAAATTATGCCAAGATCAACAAATTCTGTAGCTTCTAGAGCAAGACGGAAAAAAATCATGAAACAAGCCAAAGGTTACTTTGGACGTCGCAAAAACGTTTGGACAGTAGCCAAAAATGCAGTCGAAAAAGCAATGTTATATGCTTATAGAGACCGCAAGACTAAAAAGAGAAATTTTAGATCACTTTGGATTATAAGAATTAATGCAGCTGCTAGATTACACGGTTTATCTTACTCTCAATTTATGGGAAAAGTAAAAGCAAACAATATAGATTTAAATAGAAAAGTCCTTGCGGATTTAGCTATGAATAATCCTGAAGCTTTTAAAGCCGTTGTAGACAAAGTCAAATAAATTCTAACATTTTATCGCAATTACAAAAGCATCTATTGTGAAATAGATGCTTTTTCTATTTTAATGAGTCTTATTACATATTGTGTCAGTTTGATTTTAATTTAACAGCTTTACTGTGTTTTACTTATAAATTTATAATAAATATTTTTAACTCAAAATTTGAATATTTTGGCTATTAGATTTGCAATTAACTGAAGTAATTGTACAAACTTGGCAGAAAAGACGTTTTGCATTAAACATGGAGTTTTGGTCTCTCATAAATATGCATGTGATCAATTTAATATGAAAGCAGAATTAAAGAATGGGAGAATTTGCTCTAATTGTAAAAAACACAATACAGACACTTGTGCTCATCCTAGCAAAGCAGCAGAAGGGATGCTATGTGCATCGTGGGCTCACACTGCCTAATAAGACCAAGAAAAAAAACATTTATACCGGTTTATTTTATGCCGGTATTTTTTTGTTCAAAATGCAGTGGTTGTGCTTCCCCTTGATTGATATTAAGGTTTATCAAGTACTATTTGTTAATTTAATTTTAGCTTATTGAATCTTATGGTATTCATTAACTTATAACTCCATAATTCGAAATATTAAAAGTAATACCAATTTGACTATTTAACCTTGTTAAGAGAGCGAAATTATTTCTTTCTTATATGAGGCTGTGAATATTCGCAAAGCGAACTCACTGTATGTAAATTGTGATTAAGGCAATATATGAGAATGTAAATGAGTTAAATAGCGTCATTTAATGCTTAAATTGGGATAGCATATCAATCAGCAGGTAGAAATTTGTTTAAAATAATGAAACTAAGGAGAGGCATCGTTCTTTCCATTTACCTTAACGGGATGCACTAAGCAAAGTGTCTTTAAAACAAAAAATCCAACCACGTTTGTGATTGGATTTGTAAAGTCGGGGTGGCAGCTCCGAGGCTTCGGAGGAACCTGTGACCTTCCCGTTTTTCTGAACGGGACGGGACAATCGAATGTCTGAAAACAAAAAATCCAACCACGTTTGTGATTGGATTTGTAAAGTCGGGGTGGCAGGATTCGAACCTGCGACCTCCTGCTCCCAAAGCAGGCGCGATGACCGGGCTACGCTACACCCCGAATTTTTTTCAGTATTCGGAACTGATATTGTTTTGTAACCTTGACGGACTTCTCGCTATAGCGGGACGTGATGACTAGGCTACGCTACACCTCTTATTGTAGCTTGTAATATATTTAAAATTTAGATGGGTCTCGCTTCATCTAAAATATCAGCGGAGAGACAGGGACTCGAACCCTGGCGACGTTTAACCGTCGACAGATTAGCAATCTGCTGCATTACCACTCTGCCACCTCTCCTAAGTAATTTAAGAACTTATTCGTTTTGCGGTTGCAAATATAACTTCATTTTTGGTTCTGACAAAGCGAAATTAAATTATTTTGAACTTTCTTTTTTGGACTCTTATAAATTTTCTTTAAGTCGACTTATTAAGTCATTGGCTTCCAGTTTTCCACTTTGTCTCCATTGCACTTCCCCTGTTTTATATAAAACATAGGTTGGCAATTTTTTTATTTTAAGTGCGTCTATAATTGGCTTGTTTTTTTCAGCATCAATTTTAATCAATTTGGCTTTATCACCTAATGCTGCGCTTACATCTTTAAGCTGTTCATGAATGGTGTCACAATCTTCACTCCAGTCTGCAAAAAAACTAAGCAGTGTGAGCTGCTGTCCATCTATCAATTCTCCAAATTTGATCATTGGAATAAAATTTTAATAAATTTAAATAAAAAATATCACTTTCAATTAAATTTAGTACGATAAGGGTTCTGATTTTGAGGGTTTTTTATATTTTAATTTAGCTCTTGTCACTAGATAAAACATGACTGGGACAATAATCAAAGTTAAAAATGTTGCAAAAATTAACCCAAAAATTACTGTCCATGCTAAAGGTCCCCAGAAAATTACATTATCTCCACCCACGTAAATGTTTGGCGCGTAGTCAACGAATAGCCCAAAAAAATCAATATTTAGGCCAACAGCCAAAGGAATAAGACCTAAAACGGTAGTGATGGCTGTTAATAAAACTGGTCTTAAACGTGATTTACCACCAGCTACAATTTCTTCAAAATACTGCTGTTTAGTAAGCATTTGCTCATCTTCAATGCCTAATTTTTCTTTTCTGCGGTCTATTAAAATCTGAGTATAATCTACCAAAACAATGGCGTTGTTAACAACGATTCCTGCTAAGGAGATGATTCCCATCATGGTCATTATAATTACAAAATCCATTTGGAAAATGCCAAGACCAAAAAGTACCCCTCCAAGGCTTAGTAATACAGCCATCAATATGATAATAGGCTTGGATATTGAATTAAACTGAGCAACAAGAATCAAAAGGATACCTCCTACAGCTATAAGTAGAGCTTTTAGCAAGAAATCTAAATTTTCGTCTTGCTTTTCTTGTTCCCCTGTAAATTTAAAATTAATACTTTCATCTAAATCAAAATAAGCCAGTTCATTTTCAATTTGATTTACAATTTCATTACCATTATATCCTCCCAAAACATTGGAGTAAACCGTGATGACACGCTTAAAGTTTTTCCTTTTGATAGAAGAAAAAGTTGCGGTAGGTTCGGTTTCTATCAGTGTAGAGATTGGCGTTTGAATAATTTCACCCTTATTATTTCTGAAGGTAACGGGTTGATTAAAAATAGCATTTTCATCGTATCTAAATTCATTATTGAATCTTACATTAATCTGGTAATCATCTTTTTCATCTTTATAGGTTGAAGCTTCTTCTCCAAAAATGGAACGTCTTATAACTTGACCTACTTGTGCGGTAGATATGCCCAGTCTTCCAGCTTTAGCTTTATCCACTCGGATATCTAGTTCGGGTTTAGACTTATTAATATCGATTTTTAACTCCTCTATACCATCTATACCTGTTTGATTGATGAATTCTCTCATCCGTTCAGCTTCTGCAAGCATCAAATCATAGTTTTCACCTTTTAATTCAATATTAATGGGATAACCAGCTGGTGGTCCTGCTTCATCTTTTTCGGCAATAATGGAAACACCTGGAAAACCTTTTACAACTTCTCTTACTTCATCAAGAACAGTACTACTCTTTATGTCTCTTCTTAACTTGAATTCTCTCATAGAAAGGGTCACTTTTCCTCTATGAGGCATTTCATTTACCTGGCCAGCATCTGTTCTTGGGTTGCCTGAGCCTTTGCCAACTTGAGAGATGGCAGACTCTACCATGAAATTGTAACCGTCTGGGTCTTTATATTTTTCTATTGCACCAAAAATGCGGTCTTCAACTTTTTTTGTCAATTCATTGGTTTTGTTGATATCTGTTCCTTCAGGATATTCAATATAGGCCATGATTTGATTAGGCTGATTGTCTGGAAAAAACAATACCTTAGGTTGTACAATACCAATAAATACAAAGGAGAGAAGTAAAATTGCAATTGTACCAAAGAAAAAGATGTAAGCTTTACGTTTCTTGAGTGCAAATTTTAGAAATCTTTCATAGAAATTTTCTAAGCGTTTTAAAGACCTAAATTGAAAAAAATAAATGGCCTTAACAAGAACTAGTTTATAAAGCCAAAGCAATAGTGAGGCTAAAATTACTAGATTTCCTAGACCTCTAAGCCCACCAAGATCTAAAACAAAGCCTAAGCTTAAAAAAATGATACCTATAAAAAAAAGTATTAAGCTCCATCTTAAAACTTGTTTGTTTTGTAATTTCTTTTCTTTTACTTTCATGAATGTGGATGTCAACATAGCATTAATAATCAATGCCACAAAAAGAGATGAGCCTAAAACTACAGATAAAGTTATGGGAAAGTAAATCATAAATTTTCCAATGGTTCCTGGCCATAGTCCTAAAGGAAAAAAAGCAGCTAGAGTAGTGGCCGTGGAAGCTATAATTGGCCAAGCAATTTCACCAACCCCTTGTTTAGCTGCGGCTGTCCTACTCATGCCTTGATCCATTAACGAATACACATTTTCTACTACTACAATGCCATTATCTACCAGCATACCAAGACCCATTACTAATCCAAATAAGACCATTGTATTGAGTGTAAAACCGAGACTTGATAAAATGATAAGCGATAAAAGCATGGACATAGGAATTGCTACTCCTACAAAAAGCGCATTTCTAAAGCCTAAAAAGAACATTAGTACGATGATAACAAGTAAAACCCCAAAAATGATATTGTTTACTAAGTCATTTACTTGATTTTCGGTTTTGATAGACTGATCATTGGATAAGCTGATGTTGAGGGCCTCAGGGAAATAGTTGGATTGCTCGTTTTCAACTATGAGCTTAATTTCTTCAATAGCCTCTATCATGTTTTTGCCTGCACGTTTTTTTATGTCTAGCATAACTACGGGTCTGCCATAATCTCTTGCAAAAGTGGTAGCATCTTTGGTTTTGAAATTGACTTCTGCAATGTCTCTCAAATAAATTTCCCCTCCATCATCTTTAATCACAATATCATTGAGTTCTCCAGGATGATCAATTTCTCCAAGTATTCTAATGTTTTTTTCAAAACCATTTGATTTTATGTTTCCTCCAGAAATTGTTTTGTTTTCATTTCTGATGCTATTTATGATGTCATCAAAACTGACTTGCATTGCAGCCATTTTAAAGATATCCACGGCTACTTCTACTTCTTTATCATCTACACCTCTTACAGTGGCTTCTTTAATTTGAGGCAAAAGCTCAATTCTATCTTGTAAATATTCAGCGTAATCTTTTAGTTGCTGGATATTGAAATTTCCAGTAAAACTTATATTCAAAATAGGAAATTCTTCAGAAATATTAAGATCAAACACATTGGGTTCTACTTTGGCACCGTTGTCTAGGGTGGGCCACGTAGTTTCAGACTTTACTTGGTCTACCTTGTCTTTGATAAGCTGTTTAGCGTCTTGCACTGCAACATCTTCTTCAAACTCTATAATCACCATAGAGTAGTCTTGCATGGTTGTAGAAGTGATCTCTCGAACCCCTTTTACGTCTTTAAACTCCTCTTCTAAAGGCTCTGTGATGAATTTTTCAAGATCCTCCACGGAGGTGCCAGGTTCTACTGAACTTACATAAATTTTAGTCTCTATGATTTCTGGAAAGTCTTCTCGTGGCATATTATAATAGGACATAATACCGCCAATCAAAATAATAGCAATAATGACATAGACCGTCATCTTGTTATCTATGGCCCAAGAAGATATGCCAAATTCTTTGTAAGTGTTTTTCTTTGCCATGAATTAATGCTTTTGAAAGTTCAAGACTCTCACTTTATCCTCTTTTTTAATGGTTCTAGCACCTTCAGTAACGACGATGTCTTCAGCTTGTAAGCCTTGCAACACCTCTATTTGACCTTGGTAATGCCTACCAACTTTTAGTTCTCTAAAGTTAGCCTTACCAATACTGTCATTCTCCATTTGTAGAGCATAGGTAAACGACTCTCCAGATGCGTTTTCTTGCAAAATATTTTCTGGAATAACCACTGCATTTTTTGAAGTGTAATCATTCAGTCTTACGGTTGCTATAAGATTGGGTTTCACATAGTCAATGCTGTCTGGAATGGATACTCGAACTCTAAAGTTTCTATTGGTTTCTGATATATTGCTAGAAACCTGACTTACTTCACCTACAAAACTTTTGTTGAGAGCTCTTAAGTTTACAATAGCTTCTGTTCCTACCTTAATATTACTAACGTAATTTTCGGGAACATTTGCACTTACGTACATAGCTTCCAAGTTCAAAATTCTGAAAATTGCGTTTTGTCCCGGAGACACCACTTGGCCTTGATCTGTGATAATGTCATCAATTTTTCCATCAAATGGCGCATAGATGATAGACTTGTTGAGTTGGCGTTTCATCTGTTCTACAGAATTGTTGATTTGTTCAAACGCAGTTTTTGCTTCCAAATATTGTATTTCAGAACCAATATTTTCTTTCCAAAGACGTTCTTGTCTCTCAAAACGTGTTTTAGCTAATTCTTGTTGAGCTTGCATTTCTTTTAACTGATTGGACTGGCCACCATCATCTATTTTAGCAAGTTTTTGGCCTTTTTTTACTTCTTCACCTTCCTTTACATAGATGTTCTCCAGTATCCCAGAGAATTCTGGATAAATCACGATGTTTTGGTCTGTAGTAACATCTCCTTGTACCTTCACGTAGTGCTTGAAATGCTGTGGCTTAAGCTGAAGAGCTTCTACCAAAGCATATTTGGAAGAATCTTCAAAATCTTCTAGTTTCTCATCCAGCTTCTTTATTTTACTGTTGAGGTCACGCATCTCTTTGTTGAGTTGTTCTCGCGTTTCTTTCAATTCAGTTTTAGATCCACTTTCTAAAATATCATCAATAGATTTTTCTTTTTGACCACAAGACACTAGTACAAGAAGTGTCAAAATACTGATATAGGATAGATATTTCATGCGCTTATTTTTCAAAATTGGTGAATGGTGTATTAATGATTTTTTCGATTTCTGCTTTTGAGTTAATGATGTCTAGCATGGACTGTAGAAGCTCATTTTGGGCTGAATATAATTGTTGCTGGGCCTGTCTCAATTCAAAGCTTGTCCCAACACCTTCTTTAAATTTCAATTGATTTTTATGCTCAATACGTTCAGCGAGTTCCAAATTCTTCTTGGATAAGTCATAATTATCTACAGAAAATTCAAAATTGCTTTTGGCATTATTAAGTTGAAGTTTGATTTGGTTGATAGCTTGAGTCTTTTGAGTTTCAGCCTTATCCATTTCAATACGAGCTTTCTGTGTTCTGGCACTTCGTTGTCCAGAACTAAAAATAGGTACATTCAAACTTAAACCTATCACTGAAAACTCAAACCAATCTGCCCGTGATGAGAAGAATTCAAAACTATTTCCAAAACTAGTTTGCCCATAATTTGCAAAAGCTGAAAGGCTTGGTAATGCTCTACTCTTTTCAAGTTTCATCTCAAGTTCTCGCTGCTTTACTAAGTTATCTGCTATTTTAAAATCTATAGTGTTTTCTACTTCTAAGTCATCGGTCAATATTTCTGCTTCTAGCGCATTTCTGTTAGCCAAAACTTCTAAATCTTCTAGCAAAGTGACTTCGGTAGTAATTGGTAAGCCCAAAACCATATTTAAGCTCTCTTTAGAAATTTCTTTCATCCGCTTAGCATTGTTAAGCTGACTCTGTAATTGTTGATACGTAATTTGCAACTGCTCTACATCTTCTTCTTCTGCAAGGCCGTTTTCAAATGTTTTACGGGTTTCATACAGGTTTTTCTTGGCAGTTTCAAGATTGCTTTCTATGATGCTGATGGAGTTATGAGTAAGCAAAACATTTCCGTATGCACTCACTACATCTTTCCTGACATCCAGTTTGGTGCGCGTCTCTTCATTATCTGAATATTCTAAAAAGGTTTTAGCGGCTTGTAGAGCAACGATGTATGATCCGTCAAAAATCAATTGATTTAGGGTAACAGAAGCGTTCATGTTTTGGCGTGGGGTGAACTGAACTGGTATAAATTCACCTTCCTCACCACCAAATCCAAGACCACCAGGTACAGGAGTAATTTGTACAATCGCATTGTATTCATAATTTCCAGCGGCATTAATTTGAGGTAGACCATCTGCCGTAGTTTCCCACTTTTGCTTTAGAGCAATGGCCACATCTCGTCTGGCATTGATAGTGGCATAGCTACTGTCAATGGCAAAGTCTATAGCTTCTTGAAGCGTGAAGGCATAACTCTTATTTTGATTTTCCTCCTGAGTAAAGCCTATGGTGCTGAGCAACAGGAGTAAGCTTAAACTTATTTTTTTCATTCTGTTAGTTGTTTTTCAAGCTGGTTTAATCGTTTTAAACCTTTAGCATCTACAATACTTCGTAGATGGTATTTTAAAAACTCTTCGTAAAGTTCTTTTGGACTTAATTGGCTATCTTTAAAGAGCTCCTCATCTTTAAGGTTGAGCATACCTGCAATGTAAATTCTACAGATAAACACTTTATGAATGTCTTTTCTGTAATAGCCTTCTTCCACACCTCTTTCTATATTTTTACCAATGCAGTCTTCCATTTTACAAACTTGAGACTCTCGCATTTTAGCATAAATATTGGGGTAGTATTTTTGAAACTGAAATTGTGGTGAGGTTTTTTCATTCTTAAGCCGCTTCATCACCACGCGCTTGATATCTACCATTTCTTCTATAGGATCGAGTTGTTTCAATTGAACCAAATCAATTTCAGCATGAATACGATCTCTCACATAGTAAGCCACTTGCTCCACCAGATCGGATTTAGTTTTAAAGTACTCATAGATAGTTTTTTTGGATACGCCCAGTTCTTGGGCCAAATGATCCATAGTAACACTCTTAAAGCCGAAATCCAAGAATAATTCACTCGCTTTATGTAAGATTTCTTTTTTCATTTTGGTGGGCAAAAGTAGGCTAAGAAACTTTAAGAACCATAATAGTTTCCATGGTTTTTGCTAAACTTTAACTTTTTAAATTATTTAAAAGAGAAAGCCAACCCTTTCGAGTTGGCTTAAACCAAATGGACAAAGTTCAACTTGTATAGTTTATTCAGAAACTTGAAAAGTAATAGGTAAGGAATACAGCACACCCACGTTCTCGCCTCTTTGTTTTCCAGGTTGCATTTGTGGAAGAGCATTAATGACGCGCTCTCCTTCCTCTTGTAGGTCTGGATGTGGTGCTCTTGCTCTCACATCTGTGACCTCTCCAGTTTTATCAATTTTAAATTGAACATAAACACGATTGACGCCTTTGAGCCCAAGGTCTTTAGCCATGCCTATGTCAAAATTTTCGTTGACAAACTGGCTAATCTTTCTACTCATGCATTCTTTAAGTTCATCATTTGAAGCTAATCCCTCACAACCTGGGAATTCAGGAACTTCTTCAACTACTGAGAAAGGAACATCACCAATCTCTACTTCCTCAACTTCTTCTACTTCTGTAATTTCAGTTCTAGGACTGTTTTTATCCTTTAAAAATTCTTCGTAGGTTTGAGTTTTCAATTTTTGAAATGCATCACTATCAGTCATGGAAAGCTCATTTTTCTCTTCGTCCATTTTTTCTGCCATGTAAATCATAATGGAGTTTCGTCTGTAGAAATCTTCTTTAGAATTAATTTGTCTATAAGTTCCGAGTCTAAATTTTTTTGGGATTTCATCAGAAAACAAACCGTATTTAGCAACTGCTTCTTTAAGTTCACTCATATATTGAGTGCGTAATTTTTCAGCTTCAGCTTGTTCAGTCAATTCTTGAATTTCCTCTTGTGCATCTTCTTTACAAGCTGTGTAAGTCAACATCAAGCCTAGTAGAGGTAAAATCAATAGGTACTTTAATAGGTGCTGTGGATGGGAGTTTTTCTTTTGTAACATCATAAGTCTTTGTTTTAATTGTGAATGGTTAAAAAATGAATGAGAAAATTCTAAATTCTTTGTGCCAAAAGCTTGATTGAGTAAGCTTTGGGCATAATCGTGTTTATCTAAATCTTTAGCAGCAACAGCATCGGCTTGTAGTTCGTGTACTAGCACTAACTCTCGCTTTAACCAGTGATGAGCTGGGCTTATCCAAAACAACATGCGTAAAAATTCAGAAAAAAATAAATCAATAGCATGTTTGGAGCGAGCGTGTTCCAGTTCGTGAGCTATTACTTTTTGTTTCTGTTTTTCTGGAATTTGATCACCAATGTAAATGGCATCCCAAAATGTAAATGCATTTTCTGAAGCTTCTAATTGATAAAAAGCAACTCGGTTAATGTATTTTACAAGTTTAGCTTTGCGTGTGAGCTGTTTTATTTTAAAATAACCTATACTGAACGTAATAGCAAACACAGTACAACCGATGGCGTAAGTTAGCTTCATCATTTTATCAAAATTCCAAAAATGAATCTGGGGTTCTGGAGTACCCTCAGAAGCTGTTAAGTTGACTTCATCACCCACTATAAAATAAGATTGTAGTTGGCTAAAGGCTGGACTGTTTGCCTCTTCTGTACCTAAGTCAAAAGCTAAAAAGCTTAAATCGAGTAGGGGAATCACCAATGAAAGCACAGCAGTGATAAGCAGATACGCTCTGTTTTGGACATAAAATGTTTCTCTTTTGAAGACTAAATAAAGCCCTAAAAAGCAGGATTGAAATAATATGACGTCTAAAATATACCACCACATCAGTCCTTGGTTTTATCAAGTTCTTTCAAAATGCTTTCTAAATCTTTGGCGCTCATATTTTTTTCTTTCACAAAAAAGGATACCATATTTTTGAATGAGCCTTCAAAATAGGAATTCACCATTTTTTTCATACTAGCTTTTTGGTAGGTAGCTTTGTCGATTAAAGCAAAGTATTTGTAACCTCTTCCTATCTTTTCGTGACCAACAAAGCCTTTGTCCTCCAAAATTCTTACAATGGTGGAGGTGGTGTTATAAGCTGGTTTAGGGTCTGGCATAGCTTCTATTAATTCAGCTACTTTAGATTTTCCTTTTTGCCATAACAAGTGCATAACTTCTTCTTCGGCTCGTGTTAATTGTTTCATACATTAAAATTTAAAGTACAAATATAAACTAATTATTTAGTTTAACTATTATTTTAGTTGTTAAAGGTTTGTTTTTTTATTGCTTGATTGTGATGTGACTTTTTATGTATTGTGATTTTAAACAGAATGCGAAGTTGCAATCTTCGCATAGCTCGTGTTTTTTGAAAGGACTTTTTTCATGACTTCATTGAAGGCGAAATGCGAAGTTGCAATCTTCGCCTAGATATTAAAGTTTTTGTTTTTCAATCTTATCATTACGAATACGCAACTTCTTGAGAGGAATTCACCTCTAGATTTTTGCGTATGTTATGTAAATTAAGTTTAAATTTTATAACGTAGTGTTAAATACGTAAGTATGAAATTAAGTAAGCGTTAAATATTCTTACACACGTAGAGATTCTTATAGTTTTGATTTTAAAATACATGTATGTATCGATATTGGGTTATATTGTTTTTCGTTATTGGGTTTTACTCTCAAGCACAAGACTATACTATTTCTGGTCAACTCCTAGATAAAGACGAAGAAAAAGCTCTAGAATTTGCATCTGTATCTCTACTAAAAGCTTCAGATAGCACTGTGGTAAAAGGAGCTATAACTGATTTTGACGGAAATTTCGAACTCAAGTCCGTTTCAGGTGCGTTTATTTTGAGAGTAGATTACTTAGGATATGAACTCTTTTTTAAATCTATAAATATTGAAAATTCTAATCTTAACCTAGAAAAGCTTTACCTGTCCCAGGATGGTCAAACTTTAGATGAGGTTAGCATTGTAGCAGCCAAAGAACTTTTTAAGACTGAAATTGACAAGCGCACTTACGATGTTGAAAACAATATTTTATCTCAAGGCGCAACAGCTACAGAATTGCTATCTACTTTGCCTTCCATTCAAGTAGATGAAGAGGGCAATATTTCTATGAGAGGTAGTGGTAATGTTTTAATTTACATCAATGGTAGACCCACCAATATGAGCAGCGAAGAAATGGAGTCTGTCCTCTCTCAATTTCCGTCCAACAGTATAAAATCTGTGGAATTAATTACAAACCCATCTTCAAAATACGATTCTCAAGGGGTTGGAGGAATTATAAATCTTGTACTGAAGAAAGACGAGCGCTTGGGTGTAAATGGTCAACTGAATACATCAATTGGTACACGAGATAAATACCAAGGTGGATTTAATTTGAATTACGGTACAGAAAAAATAAATTTCTATACGTCTTACAATTATCAGTTTAGGAGCCTATTTCAAAAAAGTGAAAGCTTAAGACAAACGAGCTTACCAGGATTTTCTCCCAATTTAGACCAAGATTTTGATACACAAGCAGATAATCAGTCCCATTTATTTAGAGCTGGGCTGGATTATGACGTGAATGATAAGGTGGTCCTTGGCGTGTATGGGCAATATAACAGGTCTTCTCGTGATAGAATTCGCGTTTACAATCAACGTAACCTCAATCAAGACTTTCTGCTAGATAGTCTTTTTCAAAGAACATTAGATGAAAATCAAGTTTCAGAAAATATTGAAGTAGGAACCACAGCTACCATTGAGCTAGATACCATGGGTCAAAATCTTTATGCAAGTTTCAGTTATGCCAATAACGTCCAACGTAGGATTGAAAGTTTCGAGCAGTTCTTTTTTGATGAAAACTTGATTGAAGACCCTACAAGATTTCAAGATCAAATCTATGGACGACCTCAAAAAAATGATTTAATTGTTGCTCAGTTAGATTATACCTTACCACTTGGAGAAAATACTACTCTAGAAACTGGTGTAAAATCCACCTTAGCTTACAATCGTCCAGAGCAGTTTTTTGACCAACTCGATTTAGAAACACAAAATTATGTCAGAAATGATACCATAACCAATGAATATCCCTTTGATGAAGAAATACATGCAGC
>PXBV01000279.1 GCA_003565575.1 Psychroflexus sp.
CTTTTGTTAAATCCTGCCATATCGGAAAATTGGGAAGGATTTACAGTAGATCTGCTTTTGGATGATCATGCCACAAAGTATCATATAGAGATTATGAACCCAGACAAGCTTCAAAGCGGGCTACTTGCGGGAACTGTAGATGGCGTTGAAGCTCGATTTGATGAAGCACCTGCGAAAATTTTGTTGTACAAAGATGGAAAACAGCATCAAATTCGTTTAGCTATAATTGAAGCTTAAGGGCGTAATTTATATATTGAAGTGAAGAACAATCTGCCAACATCAAACTGCCACGAGTTGCGGTTTAGTGGTTAAACCATTTATCATTTAAAATTGCCGTAATAAAATGCCCTTTTTCCCTTTCTATTTTATTATAAAAATAAATCATAAATAAGGCTATGCTTTATTTTTGTAACTTATATAAAGAAAAAAAAGTTGACAAGAATTTTGGGTGTTTTTAGAAACTGAAAGTTTAAGCACCTTTGCCAATGGTCATAGAATTAGACTTTATATCAGAAACACCAAAAAAAGAAGAAAAAATAACACCTAAATTAGACGATAAACGTCTTGATAAGATTGATGATATTTCAAGAAATTTTATCACATCATTGAAGGCTGAAAACTTTAAGGATGCCAAAAACTATTTATCGGATTTAATAATTGACCAAGTAACAGACAAACAACTTAAAGCACTAACATCTCATAACAGATTTTGACTGAGAACTTGAATTAACTTATAGTGGAATACAAATGGCACTAAATGTAGAAGCTATTACAATTCTTCAGTTTAAATATAAATATGACCAAGATAGCCCACCAAAAGAAATGATTAAAATCATTTTCGATGACAATAATACGATTGTCGGAATTAAACCTTTAAAAATGCAAAACTCATGGAAAAAAACTGCTACCAACAGCTAATTTTTCCTTTCCTCCCTATGACGCTCTTTAATTACTCGTGAAAAAAAATGTTGAACTGAATACTAAGAGATCTTAAAACTCAGCAAACATTCAACTTTTTGGGTTTATCGTTCTTTTAGATGTTTTCTTTTTAGTGGTTAGATTGGGTGTTTCATTTTTTTACATATTTCTTCTCAATTTTAACTAAAATAATTAATATCGTAGTAAATTGATAAAACTTAAAACAAAAGTACTTGTAAATATTCATCTAATCTGGCTAATTTTAGAGATGAAGTTTGGGGGTATAAACAAGTTGGCATTAATACTGAAAAAAACTTTGTGGGACATAATAAAAGTTGTTACATTGTAATTATAAAAAATTAGATATGGAGACAGCTATTATAAAAATAGGAAATTCTAAAGGTCTGCGTTTAAGTAAGACAATTCTAGAAAAGTACAACATAAAAGACAAAGTTGAAATGATTTTAGAAAAAGGACAAATAATTCTAAAACCCATTGACAAGCCGAGAAATAATTGGGAAAAAGCATTTAGAGAAATGAATGCTAATAATGATGATGAGCTATTACTAGACGATGTTTTTGACGATGAAAATTTCGAAGAATGGAATTAAAACAATATTCAATTGTACTGGTAAATCTTAACCCAATCCCGAAAGTAATCGGGAGAAGTGAAATAAAAAAAACTCGCCCTTGTGTAATTCTATCACCAAATGAAATTAACAAGTTCTTAAAAACTGTCGTTGTGGCTCCAATGACGACTAACCTGAAAAAATATCCGACAAGAATAAATGTAAAACATAACGGTAAAAATGGAATGATTGCGATTAATCAAATTTGGACAATTGACAAGACTCGAATTTTAAAAAGATTTGACCGATTAACGAAATCTGAGATAGCAGATTGTAAAAGTATAATTAAAGAAACTTTTGTTGACTAAATCTGAATGAGAAACAAACTCTGAAAAAAGTACTAATGCCAATCGAGTAGACGGCTCCGCCAGTAACTGACGGAGTGCGCCTCTCACACCACCGTGCCCTTCGATCATGCTCAGGATAAACCAAGCGGTTCTCGTACTGGGAGGTTCGTATTATCAGAACTTCACTTTATGGCAGTAGTATAGCATTGGCTCATAACCTCTGAGTTGCAAGCGTTTTACCGTTATTGTCGTTTTCAAGATTGGACTTTGGGCTACTGCCCAGCCACCCATTATTCATTCTTGCTGATTTTTAATTGTATTCATGAATTCGTTCCTCATTTCTTGTTCGACTCCAAGCATAAGCTTGACTTTGGTTTACTCCTAAACGAATGAGGTTTTTACGTTTTTGCTCTGGCTTTTTCTCCCGAAATCTCGGGGCCTAATACGATATCGTAGTCTGTTTCTACTTTCAAGTAATTTATCCAGCTCCATTAAGCAGGATATTTGACAGCAGAAGGCTAAAAGGAGAGCCTACATTTTTGGGAAAACCTACAAAAAGAAATTAAAAATGAAATCTGATGGAATATTAATCTAAAATGAATTTCATTTAGGATTAGGGGCTTTATTTAACGCATTTTTCAAAATAAAATAACCTAAAAGACCAGCGATAATAGAAGCTGAAAGAATACCCATCTTAGCTTGATTTTGGTACATTTCATTTTCAAAAGCCAATGAATTTATAAACAAAGACATAGTAAAACCAATGGCGGCTAAAAAAGAAACTCCAACCAACATTTGTCGGTTCAAATGGGCAGGCATCTTAAGCCAACCTATTTTTAAACCCAAATAGGATAATCCAAAAACTCCAAAAAACTTTCCAACCAAAAGTCCAAACATCACACCAAGAGAGACTGGGCTCAAAAGCATCTCAAGCCAATCTTGCTCAAGAACAACACCAGCATTGACTAAAGCAAAAACAGGCATTACCACAAAAAGTACAAAACTATGCATGCTATGTTCTAAATTTTGAAGTGGGGATATAGAATAACTGGAAAGACGTTTGATTTCTCCAATGATGTTTTCTTCTTCAAAAGACAGTAAGAATTGTTGATGCGAGGTGCTTTTTGCTTTTTTAAGCTTTTCTTTTAGAATATTGATTTTATCTATATAAACTTCTTTATCAATACGCCGCGTTGCCGGTATGGTAAAGGCTACCAAAACCGCAGCAATAGTTGCGTGAACTCCAGAGAGCAGAAAAGCTAACCAAACACCACCAATGCCAACAATACCATAGATAACAACACTTCTCACACCCAACCGGTTAAATCCATAAAGTACACCCAAAAGCATAAAACCGATCATCAAGTGTATAGAAGAAATATCTGATGTATAAAACAAGGCTACAACTGCCACTGCTCCAATATCGTCTATAATAGCTAAAGCGGTAAGAAAAACTTTTAATTGTATTGGAACTTTTGAGCCAAGCAGATATAGTATACCTAGAGCAAAAGCAATATCTGTTGCCATGGGAATACCCCAACCGTTGAGGCTTTCTGAACTCCCATTTAAATTGAAATACATATAGATGATAGCTGGAAATAACAACCCACCTATGGCAGCAACAATTGGCATGATCACATTTTTAGGCTTAGACAGCTCTCCTGCAATAAGCTCTCGTTTTAATTCCAAGCCTACAACAAAAAAGAAAATGGACATTAGGCCATCATTTATCCAGAGTAAGAGAGTTTTATACACTCTCAAATCCGCAATAGTAAAACCAATTTCTTGGTATAAAACAGCTTTAAAAAAAGGATAAATGGGAGAGTTTGCTATTAACAATGCTAAAAAAGCTGAAAACAAAAGCAAATAAGAGCTAAAGGAGCTCTTTTTTACAAATCCTAAAATAGGCTGAAGAAATTGATTATTTAAAATCATAATTCAAGAGATTAAAATGAATTTAGGTTTTATCAATTTTTAAACCATTTTATTCAACATATAAACTATGTATAGTTAATTATTTGATAATTCAATAATTACAAAGACTAAAAATCTCTTTCTGCATATTGATGATAAACATTGTAGCTATCATTGAATTAAGGTAGTTGTGAATATTTTGAATTTTATTGAGGTAGATTTTATCAGAATACGTTTTGCGTTGAGTAGATCTTTATCAATTGTCAACTATATTACACATTCTGAAATGGTTCTATCTGATTGAATCATTTTAAAAAAAAAGAGCGATGCGTGAAGGATGGAAGTGAAAATCCCGAAGGCTTTTTGCTTAGCCAAAGCTGCTGTATGGTGGCGATTTTATGAGCCAACAGATGGCTTGCTTAGGCTTAGCAAAAAATGAGGAATTGAAACGAACAGCCTGGCTCCCGACCTCTCCAACCTTGCGTTGGGAGGGAGCACGCCCCAATCATCACTTCGTTGCATAGTTTCTTTTCTTCTCTATTTTAAGATAGTAAAGTATAATAGGCTTGCTTTTTTCTAACTTTAAGTTGACAGTAGGCGTTTATTTGTAGAGTTTCAATTTTTCTTTGGTAAACTGGCTTAACACCAATTTACCGCTAATTTTTGCGCGCTCTTTCAGGAGTTGGCCCCAATCTTGGGTGCCTCTCCAAAACATTTGCTTGACCTGTTTTACCGCATCTGGATTGTATTCACAAATATTTTTGGCTAAGTCTGATACGGCAATGTCTAGCTCTTCTGTAGTTTCAAAAACTTTGGTGTACAGGCCTTTGTCTTGTGCCCACTCTGCAGAGTAAAATGAGTTGGCGTCTATAGTTAACTGCGAGGTAGCGCTAAGGCCGAGCTTGCGTTCAACCGCAGGCTCAATCACAAAAGGACCAATACCGATAGTTAGCTCACTGAGTTTGATAGCAGCAAAGTGTGTGGCCATGCAATAATCTGCAGCTGCTGCCAATCCTACTCCTCCACCTACGGTTTTGCCTTGCACTCGACCAATTATAAATTTGGGACAGGTCCGCATGGCGTTAATCACATTAGCAAATCCGCTAAAGAATTCTTCACCGGCTTGTTCATCATCAATAGAAATTAATTCTTTGAAACTTGCCCCCGCGCAGAATGTACGATTGCCTCCAGATTTCAAAACAATGACCAGAACCTCATCGTCATTCCCAGCTTTGGTAATGGCTTGAGCTAATTCTGTTAACATTTGGGAAGGTAGTGAATTGTGCGCTGGGTGAAAAAACTCGATGGTAGCAATTTTATTTTGTATGTCTTTTTTTACATAGGATTGGTCCATAAACGTATTTGTATTTTAAAAACGGTTAAGAATGTAGTTTTCAAAATTACAGATATTCGCCTGAAAAAAAGTTAGTTTTGATGTAATTTAGCCCGTAAAATTCCTCCAACTAAAAACCAATAAGATAATTTTAAAGAAAAAATTGAAAATCAAGTTGATCCTACTACATATTTTGTTTTTGTTTACTACTGTTGCTAGCGC
>PXBV01000034.1 GCA_003565575.1 Psychroflexus sp.
ATGAAGGAGACTTCTCCTTATAAATATCAAGTACATATTCCTGAGAATCAACTGCATTCAACTTCATTTAATTATCATCTTGTGGCCAGAACTGCTTCTCGTCAAGTTACTTTTCCAGGACATATAGCATCTCATCCTGGTGATTGGGATTTTGTAAGCAAAGATTCCTACACCACCTTGCGCGTAGAGAAAGACTCAAAACTTTCTATTTATGATGCAGTAGACCACGATTATAGAAAATTTTTGTTTCCCTCAACTCTTGGTGCAGTAGCATATCAGGTTGACTTAAAAAACTCAGTAATTCCATCTGAAAAAGCTCTTTACCTAACAGCAAGTGATCTGAAAGCTTGCATTCCTCATCTGAGCTTTGCGGTGTTAGTAGATGATTCTATAAAAGAAGATAAAGAATCTCTTAAAAACACTACAACCTTGTTAATTGCTGGCTCATCTGGAGAAAAGTTTGCTCAATCCATTGAAGTTGGCCTACAGCTTTCTAGTGGTCAGGTTTTTGGTAAAGTCATCAAGCTTACTAGTGAAGAAAGTGAACTCCGCATCCCTTTTACTGATTTAGTGCCTGCAAAACAAGTCTTGTTACCTAGACCGTACCCACCTTTTCAGCCCTTTTGGTTTGAAAACTCAGACCTTTATAATTTTGACATAGAATTACTGGAAGCAGTACAGGTTTCAATTGGGCCAGGTATTTCTGAAGAAGAACAACCAAAAAAACAAGAGGTGCTGATTAAGCGTATAAGTTTAGAATGAATCCTTAGAACTCTTTTAGGTATATTTAGAATAAAAATGGGTCTGTGTAGTTAGATATAAGATGTTAAAAGGTAGGTATGATTGAGTTTTTTTTAAGAACTGATTTACTCAACATGACAGTATTTATCTAGTGGACGTCAAGCGAAAGGGATGGAAGCGGTAGCTTGGTGAAGCAAGAAGTGAGTTTTTTTTGTGGTGCCAAAGCGACCTTAGAAGCTATTGGCACCGCTTAAAAAAACCACTACTTGTGAACCAACTATAGCGGACAGCCCGCTTACATTGGCTATAAAGCCAATGTAAGCGCCCAAAAAAAAATCACAGATACGTTTTTAAATGTATCTGTGATCTTGCTGCTGTAGTTTTGATTTTAAATTATTGAATCAATAGTTTAGAGGTAGAGGTGTAGTTATGATTTTTAACCTTTACGATGTATAAGCCAGAAGGTAAGGCAGATACATTAAACTTATGATTTGCCATAAAATCTCCGTTATATTTACTCACGAGCTTACCTCTGGTGTTATAAATATCAATATGTTGAGCGCTTGTATTTATAGAAAATTCTGTTGTGGCTGGGTTTGGGTACACTTGAATTAACTCTTCTTTGTGGTTTACAACAGAAAGTGTTTCTGTGGGAGCTTTGTCTGCAAAGACTTTAAACTCTCCTGGTGCCAACGTAAAACTCATAGCCGTATTGGTCACCTCATAAGGTGTTTCTGTTAGTACATCGTACCACGTACCTGTTTCTTGAAAGAATGGCTGAGTGGTGATGCTGTTAATGCCGAAGTTTCCAATGATGGTTACGTATTTGATTTCATCCTCTGTTGCTTCATCATGGACAAGAAATATTTTCTTTTCTATGTCATTTTCTACTTCTAGAGTGAAGTTGGTTGTTTTGAATATGGGGTTTTGTTTTTTAAACTGAATTAACTTCTTCCAGGTATCATAAACTTGCATACGGTTTGGATTATTGAGATAGTCCCACACTAAGGGTTTTTGAGCTGTTCTACAATCATCATTAATGGTGCCGTCTGGGCAGTGATTGATGCTAAAGTCGTAGCCTATTTCACCAAATTGCCAAATCATTTTGGGGCCAGGAACGGTAAAATAGAAGGCGCCTGTTAATTCTAATCGCTCTAAAGCTGTGTTTTCATCCGTAATTTGATAGTTGCCTGTGCCATTACCAAAATTCAGGTTTCTAAACATTTGGCGTTCTTCATCATGGCTTTCCATATAGCCAATAACGGAGTGTGGGCTCCAGCTCTCGCTGTTGTTTCTTCCTTTATAACTTACACGATTGAAGTTGGAATTGTCATAACTCATAGATGCTTGTGCATATTGAAAAGTAACATTTCCCCAGGTTAACATTCCATTTTCATTTGGATTTGAACCGTTATAGCGATGATTTACCAAAATTTGTTCTTCACTATCTGGAGCAAAATGCTCTAAAATAACGTAGGCTGTTTCATCATAAGCACGTATTTCATTATACATTCTAGTTAAATTATCTATCCTAGGCTGGTCAAAACTGCCACCATCTCCTGGGGTCATAGTAAAGCCCTTGGTAAAATCAAATCTGAACCCATCTATATTGTATTCTTCCAGCCAATATTGATTCATCTTATCTAACCACTCATGAGTAAAGGGTTTATTATGATTGATTTTTTCAAAGAATGAAAATGTGGTATTGGGGTCAAATTCTGCAAATAATGGGTTTTCTGCAGTGGCGCTACCACCAAAACAACCATTACAATCATTGTACATTCTAAAATATGGACTTTGTCCTGTACCGTGATTATAGACTACGTCTAAAATGATGGCTATACCTCTGGCATGGGCTTGGTCTACCAGTTCTTTAAATTTTTCTGGCGGGCCGTAGTACTTATCTATAGACATATGTAAAGAAGGATTGTAGCCCCAAGAGTCGTTATTGTCAAATTCGCTAATTGGCATTAGCTCTATAGCGTTTATTCCTAATTCTTCCAGGTAATCTAATCGATTTATAACATCTTGGTAGCTATGGTTTTGGTCAAAATCACGAATCAATAATTCATAAACAACTAAGTCTTCTTGATCTGGACGTTCAAAATTTGGGATTTCCCAGTCATATTCGGGCTGATTTAATCTTACCCATGTAAGGATATTTTCTGTTTTATCTACTGGAAATTCAGGTAAGTTTGGGAAGACACCTTCAGATCTGATAAATGGGTCATTGAACTGATTTATGCTTAATTGAGAAAATGGGTCTGGAACTCGAAAGCTATTTTCTATTACATATTCATAAAATAAATGGTCCTCGTTGTGATTAGATAAATCAATGGTAATCCAATGTCTGTCTGTAGCTGTATCAAAATTCATCAAATACGTATTATTGATATTGTAATTACTGTCAGCTAAATTACTTGCTACATGAATAAACTCTTTATCTGGAGCATATAAAACGAGGGTGATTTCATCAGGCTTGGAGGAGTCAAAGTTAATGCCGTTTTCCATTCCTTCAGGTAGCGCTAGAATTTGAGGTTCAGGGTCTAAAATAATATTAAAAGATTCAGACTGAGTTTCAGTACCACCTGTTTGTGTAGCTACTAATTCTACTATCATATCTTCATTCACACTAAAAGAATGTGAATAACTTTCTGTATTTGTTGAGGTATGAATTGAATTTCCGTTAGAAAATAATTCAAAATCAGCATTAAGACTTGCGGTTGCGGTTACAGTGAAATTATCTCCTTCAGAAACAATCACACTGTTTTGCGTTGGATTAGTTAAGGTCATCTGGAATGAACCCACATTCACAAAAAAGTCATCACATCCAGGAGGGTTTTTCATTTCACCTGTGCCGTCAGCCGTTCTAAATACCAACCCCATACGTGTAGCATCAGACTGTTGCTGAGCCGTAAGATTGTAATATTCACTTGGAGTAATACTAATACTAAATACTCCATTACCTTCATTGGTCATTTCTCCAACACCATCATCTTCTCCCCAGTTTCCTACCACACTAAAGCCAAACGCGTTGGCATCATTTCCGATTCCGGAGTGCATATATACTTTACTTGCAGAAATGGGTATTCCATTGCATTGATTTTGAGATAGATCTACCGTTATGGTAATTTCTTCATCCACCTCGAAGGTTGAGGGTGTGATTGTGACTTGTGAAAAAGCAAGTGTTGATAAAAATAAAATGCTAAATAGTAATATTCTTTTCATAGTGTTATGGTATAAAAAAGGCTATCTGAAATGAGATAGCCTTTGATTTTTAATTATTTATTGAAGCGTAATTGTCATCTCATTACTGTCTACTTCGAGAATATAACTTCCAGGCTCACCAATAAAGGCGAAGTTATTATCACCGTCTTCGGCGTCTTCAAAGCGTTCATCTATAGTGTAGCCTTGTTCTATGAAATAAGGATAATTTCTTCCGCTATCCCAGTTTCCATTTTCAGTAAAAAATCTAAAGTTATTGGCATCTGTATCGCTAGAGAATCTCACATAAGCTCTGTACTTACCGCCATCATTACATGGAACTATAACTGGAGTATTCCAGCCCCAACCAGCATCTGGGACACCAGCACCAACAAGCCAATAAGCGTCTAAATCTCCACAGTCACCAATAGGTTGTGGTTGAGATAAAGTGATTGTTTTATTACCATAGTCTACTGTAATGAAATAAATACCGGTATCTCCAGTAAATAAGAAATTATTATCTCCGTCTTCAGCATCTTCAAACCTTTCATCTATAGTAAATTCTTCCTCAATAAAAGTTGGGTAATTGATTCCACTATCCCAATTTCCATTTTCTGTAAAGAATCTAAAATTGGCGTCGCCATCACTATCTAAGAGAACGTTGGTTGTATAAACGTTATCTCCTGTACATTGTATTTCAACAGGAGAATTCCATCCCCATCCTGCATCAGGAGCGCCAGCACCAACTATATAAAGAGCTGGATTATCACAATTTCCACCTGGGGTTTCTTGAACTTCCAATATAGTTACTCTAAGCGTTGTTGTTTCTGAAACTGTAGTAGGAGAGTTTTCAGCATTTTCACTGCCTATTTGAGCGCGTACTCTAAAGAAAAGATCACCCGTATTTGGATTTTCTGTACTAGGGTCATTGTCCAGGCCAGCGGCTTCTGCTAAATTTAAAAGTTGTCTTACACTTATGGATGCTTGTTTGTTTGAAGTTTCAGCAAGTCCAACAGGCTCAGTGAATTCAAAATCTATAGAACCTTCTAATTGATAAGTAATAGGAGTGGGTACACCAAAGTCTGGAGCTTCCCATGTAAAGCGTTCAGCATTATTTTGACCGGTCTCTCTACTTAATAAATATTCACTTAAAAATTCATTAGTGAATGTGATTTGTTCCGGTGGAGCTTGGGTAGTGAATATGATATTATCATCATCACTACAGGCATTTACTGCTATAATCGCAATAAAAAGCATCATAAATTTTAAAGCATTTGTTTTCATGATTTTATAATTTTATATTAATAGCCTGGGTTTTGTGTTAA
>PXBV01000337.1 GCA_003565575.1 Psychroflexus sp.
AAATCATGTAGTGGAAGTTTATGAAGGTCTTTACAATTTCCCTTTGTTTACACCAGAAAGACTCAATGAGGGTATTCCAAAGTCCATTACTTTATTAAGGGATCAAATAACTAATGCCGATCTGGTTATTATTTCAACTCCAGAATATAATCACAACATTCCAGCAGTGCTCAAAAATATGCTGGAGTGGCTAACAGATTCCGGTGAGTTTTTTGCTAAAAAAGTACTCCCCCTCACTTTTACGCCCAAAGAACCACGTGGAGAGCACGCTTTAAGATCTTTACTAATGAGTCTGAAAGCTCAAAAAGCATCCATCATTTCTGAAGCTAATTTTTACAAAACTGACGTTAATTTTGTAAACGAACTAATCATTTTACCAGAACACATCAAGCAGATGTTTTCAGAGCTTATTTCAACTTAAAAAGCCTGTTCAAAAATTTTGAACAGGCTTTTATAATTTATATAACCAACTCTGGTTTAAATAATTTTAAAACGTTTACGGTCTACTTCTTTCAAGTAAATTTTACGTATTCTTAAGTGATTAGGAGTTACTTCCACATATTCATCTTTTTGGATGTATTCCAAAGCCTCTTCCAAAGAAAATTTCTTGGCTGGAACAATTTTAGCTTTATCATCTGCTCCAGAAGATCTAACGTTAGATAGCTTTTTAGTTTTTGTAATATTCACTGTCATATCATCAGACCTTGAGTTTTCACCAATCACCTGTCCTTCGTAAATCTCTTCTCCCGGATCCACAAAAAATTTCCCTCTATCCTGAAGCTTATCGATAGAATAAGGAATTGCTTTTCCTTTTTCCATAGAAACTAAAGAACCATTTTGACGTTGTGGTATATCGCCCTTTAGCGGCTGAAACTCTTTAAAACGGTGAGCCATAATTGCCTCGCCAGCGGTTGCTGTCATCAATTGATTTCTCAAACCAATTATTCCACGGGATGGAATCAAAAACTGGATAGTCATCCGTTCCCCTTTTCCTTCCATACTCAGCATTTCACCCTTACGCATGGTTACCATTTCCACAGCTTTTCCAGAAATATGTTCAGGCAAATCAATAGTCAATTCTTCAATCGGTTCACACTTCACGCCATCCACTTCTTTGATAATAACCTGTGGCTGGCCAATCTGAAGCTCGTAACCTTCTCGTCTCATCGTTTCAATCAAAACAGATAAGTGCATCACTCCACGACCAAAAACATTAAATTTATCAGCAGAATCGGTTTCTGCAACCCTTAAGGCAAGATTCTTTTCTAGCTCCTTGGTCAAACGATCTTTAATGTGTCTAGAAGTTACAAATTTTCCATCTTTTCCGAAAAATGGAGAATCATTAATTGTGAACAACATACTCATAGTAGGTTCATCTATTGCAATAGACTTCAAACCTTCAGGATTTTCAATGTCAGCGACAGTGTCACCAATTTCAAAGCCTTCTAGCCCAACAATAGCACAAATATCTCCAGCTTGAATTTCTTCAACCTTACGTCTGCCTACACCTTCAAAGGTGTGCAATTCTTTAATACGTGTTTTGGTAATGGAGCCATCGCGTTTTACCAACGAAACAGGCATATTTTCTTTCAAAACACCTCTATGCAAACGCCCAATAGCAATTCTACCGGTATAAGAAGAGAAATCTAAAGAAGTAATCAGCATTTGCGTATTTCCCTCCTTCAGTTCAGGAGAATCAATATGCTCTATCACCATATCCAGCAAAGGCTCTATATTCTCTGTCTTTTCATCTGGGCTATCGCTCATCCAGTTATTTAAAGCAGAACCATAAACAGCTGGGAAGTCCAACTGCCATTCCTCTGCACCAAGTTCAAACATCAAGTCAAAGACCTTCTCATGCACCTCATCTGGCGTACAGTTTGGCTTATCCACTTTATTGATCACCACACAAGGTTTCAAGCCAAGGTCTAGTGCTTTTTGTAGTACAAAACGCGTTTGAGGCATAGGACCTTCAAAAGCATCTACAAGCAATAAAACCCCATCAGCCATATTGAGTACACGCTCCACTTCCCCACCAAAATCGGCGTGACCAGGCGTATCTATAATATTAATTTTTGTGTCTTTGTAGACTACAGATACGTTTTTAGAAACAATGGTAATTCCTCTCTCTCTTTCTAGATCATTATTATCTAAAATAAGTTCTCCAGTTGTTTCGTTTTCACGAAATAATTTGCAATAATGCATAATTTTGTCCACCAAAGTTGTCTTACCGTGGTCAACGTGAGCGATAATCGCTATGTTCTTGATATTCATAAAAAGGCGTAATTTTAAGTCTGCAAAGGTAGGTTTAATTTATGTATAACGACATACTATCTTTAAAATGTAATTTTATCCAAAGCACACGCAATAATAACATGTCTATCAGACATTTAAAGCAACATTTTACAAAATTCTAGAAAGATTGAAAGCAAAAAATACCACAGAAGATTTCAATATGCATCAAAAGCAATAAATGTATGATACTTTTACAAGGAGTTAATACCCGATTTACGCGTTAGCTCATTTGGTTTTAGCTTTTTTGTCTTTTCGCTTCGTGGCTTCCGTTGTTCGCCCCACCTCGACTACAAAAACTAACCCAAACCTGCATGAGGCTGCAGCTACAAGCGGGACTATACCTAAAAAATGTAGCTTTAAATTTAAATTAAAGACAAGCAGATTGTATAGTAATTGAGTAATTATTTGCTAACTATTGATTTAAAAATTCAAGAAGAGTGCTTTCAATCTTAGGATTAAATAGACTTAACGAATTATTAGTTAGAATTAAATTTTCGTCCAACAGATAGGCTTTATTCAAGTAATTTCTAAAAAAACCATGAGTGTTTATAGGCATTTCAGATACCAATTGAAACTCTGTGAAGTAATCGTGATGAAACCGACTTAAAGAAGTAGTCCAAAGTACCGGGTTTTGAAAATCCAAATTAATACTGATAAAATTAAACTCGGGATACTTTTCTTTAAGCTCATCAATTTTTTTCAAATTAAGTTTTTTAGCTTCAAAAGAAAGTGCAGACCATGTATAGATAAGCGTTGGCTTTGGCTTAATAGCTTGCTCTAGGCGTATCGTGTCAAAAGAAGAGGTTCTGAGTTTTAAATTCTTTAGGCTAGAACCTATCAAGTAATTACTCTGTATGGAAGAAAGTAAATTTAGCTGCTCCTGGTCTTCTTCAGACAGGTTAAACTTTTTTACAATGGACCAGGTTTCATCTAGCTGTTCTTGAGTTTGTGAAGCAATAATCTCTCTTCTTATAAATCTATTAAAAAAGTTGTGTTTTATATATTCATGATCAAACAACTCATGAACTAAATTCAATCTACGCTTTAAGTTTTCATGATTATTCAAATCGAAACAATCCCTATTCTCCACCTCACACAATTCTATAGACTTGTTTCTAAGATAATTATCTAAAAACCTCATGTAACTAAAGTTGGAGACTAAATCTGGATGATTAAAATTCACCTGCTTACGATATTCAAAAAAATCAGCAGGAAATTCGTCAAATTTTTTAGGCAAATACTTTTTAATCAAAAACGCATACCGCTCTTTCATGTCGTAATGCTCATACTCTATAGAACTTTTAGCAATATTTTCAAAAAAAGAGCTAAAGCGCTGCTCAGACTTCAGTTTTTCTAAATCTTCATACCGCTTTTTTACTACAGAATCTGTTTTATTAATAAACTCTTCTGGCTTGATTTTATAATAAGAAAGAATCAAATCATTATCTTGTTCATTTAGCAAAAAAGTATTGATAAGAAAGTTATTTTCTTTAGACGAACTTCCTACAAAACTAAGAGATTCATCAAACTCTAGAGTATTTACTCTTAGGAGCGTACTGTCTCCGGGCTTTAAATAAATGGTTTGAATTTCTGGATAATGCCTAAAGGTAAAAACAGATTCTTTTTCTTGTAAAAACTCGTATTTAAAATTATTATTGGCATCCAGAAAAATAGTGTCAATCAATTGATCATTATGCTCAAGAATAATGTGGTTGGAATTAGGATTGACAATCCTTCCACCAATAAAAGTAAGTTCTCTCTGTTTTTCAGTAGAACAACCAATTATAAAACATAATACACTTAAGGAAAGGTATTTCATAAAATTTAATAATCTTTACAAATCTAGGCTTACGTAGACTTTAAGCCTGTTAAGTCGTCGTTAAAAAATAAGCTTGTCTATTTACACTTTAGGTTTAAACATAAAATGAGTACTTTTGCAAAAAATTTAGTAGAATTATGCTTTCAGTTTCAAATTTATCTGTTCAATTTGGCAAGCGAGTCCTTTTTGACGAAGTCAATACTAGTTTTACATCTGGAAATTGCTACGGCATCATCGGCGCCAATGGTGCTGGAAAATCTACTTTCCTCAATATCATTTCAGGAAAAATGGATCCCACTTCTGGCCATGTTCACTTAGAGCCTGGCAAACGTATGTCTGTTTTAGAACAAGACCACTCTATGTACGATGACCACAATGTTTTGGAAACCGTAATGATGGGAAATGAGCCTCTTTTTAAAATCAAAAAAGAGATGGATGATATTTATGCCAAAGAAGATTTTAGTGATGCTGATGGCGAGCGTGTGGGTGTTTTGCAAGTAGAATTTGAAGAAATGGATGGTTGGAATGCAGAAAGCAATGCGGCTGCCCTACTCTCCAACCTTGGCATTGGGTCTGAAAATCACTACACCTTGGTAAAAGATCTGGATGGCACACAAAAAGTGAGAGTGCTTTTGGCTAAAGCCATTTTTGGCAATCCAGATGTATTAATTATGGATGAGCCTACCAATGATTTGGACTACGAAACTATTACTTGGCTAGAAAATTTCTTAGCTAATTTTGATAATACCGTCATCGTAGTCTCTCACGACCGTCACTTCCTAGATGCCGTCTGTACGCATATATCTGATATAGATTTCGGAAAAATTACCCATTATAGTGGTAACTATACGTTTTGGTATGAGTCATCTCAATTGGCAGCCAAGCAAAGAGCTCAGCAAAACAAAAAAGCTGAAGAAAAGAAAAAGGAATTACAGCAATTTATCGAAAGGTTTAGTGCTAACGTGGCTAAATCTAAGCAAGCTACTTCCAGAAAGAAAATGTTGGACAAATTAGATTTCCAAAACATTAAGCCTTCCAATAGAAGATATCCTGCTATCATCTTTGAAAAAGAGAGAGAAGCTGGTGATCAAATTTTACAAGTAGAAAACCTATCGGCAAGTATTGATGGAGAAACCATCTTTAGCAACATCCATA
>PXBV01000387.1 GCA_003565575.1 Psychroflexus sp.
AACCTTAAACAAAAAATATTTGATGCTAGCTTGCTTCTAAGTATTTCCATTTGGTTTGAGCCTTTTCATTGGTTCTTTTTACCAGTGATTTATTTTTCAGTAATCATGTATGCCTCTCAAAATTATCGGCATTTTCTTATTCCTCTTTTTGGGCTAAGTGTGGGTTTCATTATTCATCTTTGCTACTTCTTAGTTTTTAAAGATTCTTGGCTTGAATCTTCAAGGCTCATGTTTACATGGTATGGTGTTGATTCTTTTTTTGACACATTTAAGTACACAACCTTACTTGGACTTATTTTGTTTGTTTTGATATGGGTCATTTTCAAACTTCCGCTTATTTATAGCCGCGCAAAATTACACGTGAGTGAGAGTTTGAGCGTAATTTTATGCTTTATCTGTCTATCTATAGCCGTAATTCTATTCAACAATAAACCTATATCGGAAGATGCTATCTACTTGGTTTGGCCACTTTCTATCTTGTTAGGTAATTATTTTCAGCTCAAAGGTACTAAGCTATGGGTCAAGGAAATGTTTTATTTCCTATTTATAGCAGGAATTCTATTTTCAGCTATTTATTGATTAATTCCTGATGAAAATAATTGCTGATTGGCACATCTAAAAGCAAGCATCAATTTCAAAAAAACCTGTTTTCAAAAAAACACTTGGTATATTTGCAAAAATACTAAATCGAACTCATGTTTTCAGAAAAAGCCAACCGGATATTCCAAAACGTAATAGAAGCCTATCACATTAAAGACGATGTTGCTCAAGAATTTGAAAATCCTTTCCATAAAGAGAAAGCGCTTATTGACCATTTACTGTACAGAAAATGTTGGATTGATACAGTACAATGGCATTATGAAGACCTAATAAGAGATCCTGATATTTCTGCTGAAGATGCTCTGGTTTTAAAACGAAAAATAGATGCTTCTAACCAAGACAGAACTGATACTGTAGAGTATATTGATAGTTACTTTTTAGACCTTTTTGACGATGTGGAGCCAAAGGCTGATGCAAGAATTAATACTGAAAGTCCAGCTTGGGGAATAGATAGGTTATCTATTTTGGCACTAAAGATTTACCATATGAATGAAGAGGCTAACAGAAAGGAAGCTTCAGAAAAGCATCAGATGGAATGCAAAGCAAAACTTCAGGTTTTATTAGAACAGCAAGTCGATTTATCTCTAGCAATAGACCAATTGCTGGAAGACATCAAAGTGGGAGACAAATACATGAAGGTGTATAAACAAATGAAAATGTATAATGATGATGAGATGAATCCTGTGTTAAGAAGCAGACGATAAAATGAAATCTCCACACCACATTTTAGTAATCAGGTTATCTGCAATGGGAGATGTTGCTATTGCAGTGCCTGTTCTTACGCAATTGCTAGAGACTTACCCAAAACTTCAAATTACAGTTTTAACCAAAGCCTTTTTTGCACCACTATTTCAACATTTAAGCCGCGTACAAGTAGTAAAGGCAGAGGTGAAAACTCGGCATAAAGGAATCTCGGGTTTGTGGCTCTTGGCCAAAGAGCTTCATAGGTTAAAAATAGATGCTGTGGCAGATATACATAATGTGTTAAGGTCTAGAATACTATGTGGATTTTTGAAACTTATGGGTCATGAATATTATAGGCTAAACAAAGGAAGATCTGAAAGAAAAGCACTTACACGGCCCGTTAATAAAGTGTTTAAACCTTTAAAGCCAAGCTACCAGCGTTATATAGATGTTTTTGAAAAACTAAAGCTTCCTTTATCTAAATCTATTCATGTAAAGCGTGTTCAGCTTTCTTTAGATGCTGAAATCGATTCCACATTAAATTTAGATAGAACACAACAATGGGTGGGTATTGCACCTTTTGCAGCACATGAACCTAAACAGTACCCCTTGTCCCAGATGAAGAAAGTGATTTCGAAATTGAGTCAAGAAAAGAACCTGCAAATCTTTTTATTTGGAGGAGGAAAGGTTGAGGAAGATAAATTAAATGAAATTTCTAAGCACCACCAAAATTGCCAAACTGTAGTCGGGAAGTTTACTTTCAATCAAGAGCTACAACTTCTTTCCAACTTAGATTTGATGTTAGCTATGGACAGTGGCAACGCTCATCTGGCTGCTATGTATGGAGTAAAGGTAGTAAGCATTTGGGGACCAACACATCCTTATACAGGCTTTGCTCCATTGGGCCAAACCACTGAACAACAAGTTTTACCAGATTTAGAAAAATACCCATTGTTGCCCACCTCTATTTATGGCAACAAACAGATAAAAGGCTATGAAAATGTAATGGCAGATATAATTCCAGAAGCGGTTGTTCTCAAAGTTAAATCCAACCTCAAAAAGTGATTAATAAATAAGCTATAAGTCAAGATTTAGAAATTAACTTGGCATTACACCAAACCTACAGGCTTAAAAAAGGTCTTAAAATAAATAATGCTGCTCATAAGAGCAGCATTATTTATTTTAAAAGATCAATTATTTACCTTCAGAAAAACGTTTTGAAACTTCTTCCCAATTGATAACTTCAAAGAAAGCGTTGATATAATCTGGTCTTTTATTTTGGTAGTTCAGGTAATAAGCGTGCTCCCAAACATCAATTCCTAAAATAGGAGTTCCTCCACAGCCTACATTTGGCATGAGTGGATTATCTTGGTTTGCCGTAGAACATACTTCTACTTTTCCACCAGTATGAACACATAACCATGCCCAGCCAGAACCAAACTGACCAGCAGCAGCTTTAGAAAACTCATCTTTAAAAGCTTCAAAAGACCCAAAAGACTCATTTATAGCTTTGGCAAGTTCTCCGCTTGGTTTTCCACCGCCATTTGGAGACATTACTTTCCAGAACAAGCTGTGATTGTAAAATCCACCTCCATTATTTCTTACAGCCTTGTTGGACAAATCTAGGTTAATCAAGAGGTTTTCAATTGTTTTTCCCTCTAAATCTGTGCCTTCAATTGCAGCATTTAGTTTGCTTGTGTATCCAGCGTGGTGTTTTCCGTGGTGAATTTCCATGGTAGTTTTATCAATATGTGGCTCAAGTGCATCATGAGCGTAGTCTAATTTTGGTAAATCAAAAGCCATAATTTGTAATTTTTGTTAAATTAATAATTTCAAAAGTAAGTATTAAGAGTTTGTTTATGAATTTTCTGATGTTATTATTTACTTAAAACACTATTTTCATTCAGCTTTAAAACTTGCAAGGCTAGGCTTAGCTTTTAAGAGAAGAAATGCTACCTTTAAATCAAAAATTAAGCATGTTGTCAAGCCCAAATTTTACTATATATAATGCTTCTGCAGGTTCTGGAAAAACTTTTACCCTTGCAGAGCGTTATCTCACTTTAGTATTATCTTCTCCCAAGCTTACTAGCTTTCAAAATATTCTTGCCATTACTTTTACTAACAAGGCTGTTGGAGAAATGAAATCTAGAATTCTAGATTATCTCACTCTGTTTACAAAAGGTGAACTTGAGCTAGAAGAGGACGCAATGTTTAAATTAATTAAGAAAAACACCAATTTATCTTCTGCACAGATTCAGAAAAAATCCAACCTCATCTTAAAAGAAATACTCAATAACTATGCTGCTTTTGAGGTATCTACTATTGATGCATTTACGCATAGAATCATAAGGACTTTTGCTAAGGATTTAGGCTTATCTATGAATTTTGATATCGAAATGGATACTCAACAGGTGCTGCAGTTAGCTGTTGAACGTGTGGTAGATAAAGCCGGAAGCCACCCAGAATTAACGGAAGTGCTTATTGATTTTGCCTTAGAAAAAATCAGCGAGGATAAAAGTGGGCAAATTAGTCAAGATATTTTTGAGGCTTCTAAATTGCTTTTGAATGAAAAGGACCAGCAGTTCATCAGCGCTTTGAAACCTTATCAACTAGAAGATTTTACTTCCTTAAAACGAAAGCTTAAGGAGGAAATAGAATTCTTATCTACTTCTCTCAAAAACATAGGCGATGATTTTTTGGAGAAAATGGAAGCAAAGGCATTAGTTCCAAAGGACTTTACAAGGAGTTCCATTCCAAATTATTTTCAAAAATTGAGTCAAGGCCATCAAAACCTAAAATTTGATACTATATGGCAAGCGGATATTGAGAACGAACAATCCTACGTCAATAAAAACCAAACCGAAGCCAAAAAACAAGTCATTTTTGGGTTGAAAGAGTACATAATTGATCAATTTCAAAAGAGTAAAGACTTATTTTTGAACAGGAAATTTTATGATAAAATCTACAAAAATATTACTCAATTGTCCTTGCTTAATGCAGTGAGCCAAGAAGTAGATAAACTAAAAACAGAACAAAATATTTTATTAATTTCAGACTTTAATGAAAAGATAAGCACAGAAATTAAAAAACAACCTGCACCTTTTATTTTTGAACGCTTAGGAGAGAAATTTCAACATTATTTTATAGATGAGTTTCAAGACACTTCCAAGATGCAATGGGAAAATTTGATTCCCCTTACTGGCAACGCCCTTGCCTCTATGTTTGATCATAACAGTCTTGGCTCACTCACTCTTGTTGGCGATGCCAAACAGTCGATTTATGCTTGGAGAGGTGGTGATGCCCATCAATTTATTAACCTGTCTAGCGGAAATTCACCCTTCCCAGTATGGCCTAATGTGGAGACACTTGATGTAAATTACAGAAGTAATGAAACGATTGTAGAGTTTAACAATCAGTTATTTCAGTTTATTGGAAATCAACTCCAAGGAGCTTATGTAAAACAGTTATTTGAAGGTGAAAGCTTGCTCCAATCTTCCTTCAAAACCACCCGTAAAGGTTTTGTAAACTTGAAGTTTATAGAGGCTAAAACCAAAGAAGACCAAGATCAGCGTTACCCAGAGGAGGTACTCAAAATTATTAAAAATAAGCAAGAGCAGGGCTTTAATCTTGGTGATATTTGTATTCTGGTAAGACGAAAAAAAGAAGGAGTTGCCATTGCAAATTACCTTAACGAACAGCAAATACCTCTAATATCTTCAGAAACCTTGTTGATCAACACCGATGAGCAAGTTCAATTTTTAGTCAATTTTTTGAAAGTCATCCACAGTGATAATGATGACATTACTAAGGCTAATGTGATGGAAGACTTATGCAAAAGAAGGTCTTATTCTGAAGAAAAGACTTATCAATTGCTTAACACTAGCATCAAAGAAAAAGCTGCATTTTGGGAGAGCATCGCAAAATTTGGTTTTG
>PXBV01000029.1 GCA_003565575.1 Psychroflexus sp.
TGGATAATTCTACCAGGCATAGCTCCAATATAGGTCTTTCTGTGACCGCGAATTTCAGCTTCATCTCTCAATCCGCCTAAAGAAATTCTCGCATATTTTCTGCCCAAAGCTTCTGCAATAGACTTCCCTAGGGAAGTTTTACCTACTCCAGGAGGGCCGTATAAGCAGAGAATTGGAGATTTCATATCTTTTCTCAATTTTAAAACTGCTAGATACTCTACAATACGTCGTTTAACATCTTCAAGTCCGTAATGGTCTCTATCCAATACTTTTTGAGCACGTTTGAGATCAAAATTATCTTCACTAGTGGCATCCCAAGGTAAATCCAAAAACAGATCTAAATAATTACGCTGGATAGAATACTCTGCCACTTGAGAATTCATTTTTTGTAACTTATGTAGCTCTTTTTTGAAGTGCGTATCTACAGATTCTTTCCAGTTTTTGGTTTTAGCTCTCTCTCGCATTTCCTCTATCTCTCCTTCTGTAGAGGTACCTCCAAGTTCTTCTTGTATGGTCTTCATCTGTTGGTGCAAAAAGTATTCTCTTTGCTGTTGACTCATATCACTTTGAACTTTAGACTGAATGTCATTTTTGAGTTCTAATTTTTGAAACTCAATATTCATGTGTTTCAAGGTAGACAGAGCTCTTTCTTTTAAATCACTGGTTTCTAAAAGCTTTTGCTTATCTTCTACATCCACATTCATATTTGAAGAAACAAAATTGATGAGAAAGGAGGAACTTTCTATATTTTTGATAGCAAAAGACGCTTCAGATGGAATATTTGGACTATCTCTTATAATACGTAGAGATAAATCCTTTATAGAATCAATAATGGTTTTAAACTCTTGGTCGTCTAGAGAAGGCTTAAACTCTTCAAATTCTTCAATCCTACACCTCAAGTAAGGTTGATCATTTAAAGGTTCTGTTATTTTAAATCGCTTTTTACCTTGTATAATTACTGTGGTATTTCCATCAGGCATTTTTAAAACTCTCAAGATTCTAGCCACTACTCCAACTTTGTGTATGTCTTCATAAGCTGGATGTTCATCTTCATCATTCCGTTGTGCAACTACACCTATAATTTTATTGCCACTATTCGCGTCATTTATAAGTTTTATAGATTTATCTCTACCAGCAGTTATCGGGATGACAACTCCTGGAAAAAGCACAGTGTTTTTTAAAGGAAGAATAGGTAATTCTTCTGGTAGAATTTCACGATTTATCTCTTCTTCATCTTCAGAGGTCATCAAAGGGATTAATTCTGCATCTTCATCCATATGTTCTGATGATAAATTATCTAGATTAAATAGTCCGGATTTTGCCATAATTATTTTTTTGTCAAAATGTCAGTATTTACTGACTCTGCTTCACGTTGTGTTAATAATACTTTTCAAAAACCTTGATTTACAGTTAAGTTCAAGGTCATTATTCATAGGGTTCAATTCTTATGCCATGCTAAATTAATACTATTATGCTTTTTGTTTTTGTATTCTGTTATATTTAGCCGAAATTTACCCTTTTGTTAAGATATGAATACAATTCAACAATTTGACCAAGTTATAACGCAATGTCGTGATCTTTTTATAAACAAAACTAAAGATTATGGTACAGCTTGGAGAATATTAAGGCTACCTTCACTCACAGATCAAATTTTCATCAAAGCTTCTAGAATACGTAGCTTGCAAGAAAATGACACTCAAAAGGTTGATGAAAATGAGGATGCTGAATTTATTGGGATTATTAATTATTCCATTATGGCATTGATTCAGTTGGAATTAGGCATTTCAGAAAAAGCGGACTTAAGTGCTACTGAAGCTACCTCCAATTACAATTTACAAGTAGAAAAAGCTAAATCTCTTATGATTGATAAAAACCACGATTATGGGGAGGTTTGGCGAAAAATGAGAGTGAGTTCGCTTACAGATTTAATTTTACAAAAACTTTTAAGGATTAAGCAAATAGAAGACAACCAAGGAAAAACCCACGTAAGCGAAGGGATTGAGGCTGGATACCTGGATATCATCAACTATTCTGTTTTTGCTCTAATCCATCTAAATTTTGATGAACAATGAAATACATAGTCGGTTTATCTAGAATTTTTGTTGGTGTTTTATTCATTTTTAGTGGATTTGTAAAATTGAATGACCCTATTGGCTTTTCCTACAAACTTGAAGAATACTTTGGTAAAGGTGTTCTTAATTTAGAATTTTTAATTCCTTTTGCTTTAGTGTTAGCCATCTTTATTGTTATTTATGAGCTTATTCTTGGTGTTACTTTACTTATAGGATATGCACCAAAATTCACAAAATGGAGTTTACTTCTTATGATTTTGTTTTTCACATTCCTTACTTTTTACTCAGCTTATTTTAATAAAGTGACAGATTGTGGATGTTTTGGAGATGCCATTCCTTTAACACCATGGCAATCTTTCACTAAGGATATTGTGCTTTTAATTTTAATTTTAATTCTGTTTTTTAACAGTAAATACATCAAGCCACTTTTTGCTAAAGCGTCTTTAAAGTGGGTGGTATTTGCAGTAACCATAGGTTGTTTATATTTTGCATACCATGTGCTAATGCATCTTCCTGCCATAGATTTTAGAGCTTATAAAATAGGAACTAACATCCCTCAAGCCATGGCTTATCCAGAAGATGCTGCGAGTGCTGTTTACGAATATGAATGGAGTTTTAAAGAAAATGGGGAAACCAAAACTTATACAACTAGCGGAAGTTATCCAGAAGTGTCTGGAGAGTTTATTGGTGTTGAAACTAAATTAATAAAAGAAGGCTACACTCCACCAATTAGTGATTTCTCACTCATTAAAGATGGAGAGGATTATATAGAATCTTTAATGCAAGAAGAAAAACTCCTTATTATTGTAGCTTATAATCTGTCTAAAACGGAACGCGAGGGATGGGAAGAACTTCAAGCTACGTTACAAAAAGCTAAACATCAAAATTTTAAAATCATTGGCTTAACGGCATCCGGAGCAAAAGACATTGAAAACATCAAAGAAGACTATAGCTTGGGCTTTGAGTTTTACTTTTCTGATGAAACAGCTATTAAAACTGTAATTAGAGCAAACCCAGGACTTGTGGTTTTAAGTAAAGGAACTATTGTCAACAAGCTTCACTGGAACGATGCACATAAATTTTAAAACGTACTGCCATTGCTAAGACATGTTTTTCAAAAAATCAGTTATTCCATTTTAACGGTGTTTGGCGTTATAACTGTCATATTCTTTTTGTTTAGTGTTTTGCCAGGAGATCCCGCACAGATGATGCTGGGTCAAAATGAAACGGAAGAACAATTAAAACAGCAAAAAGCAAAATACGGTTTTGATAAAAGCATTGGTGAACAGTACATACTTTACATCAATGATTTATCTCCACTATCTTGGCATAGCACATCCAAGCAGAGTTTCACTTATTTTGACAGCAACAAATACAAGGGATTAGAATTGTTTAAACTAGCGAGAGGTCATATTTATATAAAGACTCCGTATTTACGAACCTCATTTCAACGCCAAGACCAAACGGTACTCAGCATCATCCAACAAACCTTACCCAACACTGCCATCTTAGCCGTTTCATCCATAACATTAGCCTTTATTGTAGGTGTATTTTTAGGAATTCTTTCAGCATTAAGACAGAATACCTGGATAGATAAAAGCATCCAAATTTTAAGCACCTTTGGCATGAGTTTACCTTCTTTCTTTAGTGCTATTTTAGCCGCTTGGATTTTTGGATATGTGTTAAAACCTTACACTGGCTTAAACATGACTGGAAATTTATATGAATTGGATGATTTTGGAGAACAAAAAGTGTTGCACCTAAAAAATCTTATCCTACCGGCTTTAGTGTTAGGAATACGGCCACTGGCAGTAGTTGTTCAACTGATGCGGAGCTCGCTCTTGGAAGTATTTCAACAGGATTACATAAGAACAGCCAGAGCTAAGGGACTTAATTCCTTATCAGTCATCCTCAATCATAGCTTAAAGAATGCTTTAAATCCAGTAGTTACGGCTATTTCTGGCTGGTTTGCTTCTATGCTAGCGGGAGCTGTTTTTGTAGAATACATATTTGGATGGAATGGATTAGGAAAAGAAATCGTAGATGCTTTAAATACCTTAGATTTGCCAATTATAATGGGAGCAGTGTTAACTATTGCCATTAGTTTTATTGTTATCAATATCTTAGTTGATGTTATTTATAAACTATTAGACCCAAGAATATAAATTAAAATTAAATGATTATGAGAACTCAAATTGTAGCAGGTAACTGGAAAATGAATTGCAACCTAGATGAAACCCAGAAATTGGTAGATGCACTCAAGGTGAAAGATTTTTCAAAATCTGATGTTGAAGTGGTTATTGCTCCACCTTACACCAACTTACATTTAGCACATTTATCCTTAAAAGACACTCCAATAAAAATTTCTGCCCAGAATATAAATGAAAATGAAAGCGGAGCTTTTACAGGGGAAATTTCTCCAGCTATGCTGAAAAGTGTAGGTGTAAGCTACGTTATAATAGGGCATAGTGAACGTAGAGCAATTTACGCAGAAACTGATGAATTGCTGGCTAAAAAAACAAGCACTGCTATAAAACATGGTTTCAAAATTATGTTTTGCATTGGTGAAGTTTTGGAAGAAAGAAAAGCAAATAAACATTTTGATGTAGTAAAAGAACAACTAGATAAGGGGCTTTTTCATCTTAGTGCAGAAGAACTTAAGCAGGTAGTGATTGCTTATGAACCTGTTTGGGCAATTGGTACTGGAGAAACTGCTTCTCCAGAGCAAGCTCAAGACATACATGCCTATATACGTAAGGTTTTAGCTGAAAAATATAGCCAAGACTTAGCCGATGAAATTTCAATTTTATATGGAGGCAGCGTAAAACCAAATAACGCCAAAGAAATTTTTGCTAAAAAAGACGTAGATGGTGGTCTTATAGGCGGTGCATCTTTAGATGCCGATAGTTTTGCACAAATTGTAGCTTCATTTTAAAATGATTTACATAGAATATGCATTTCAAATTCACCCCATTCAACCAGGCAGAGACATTCTGCTGGCTGAATTGGGTGAATTACCATTTGATAGTTTTGAAGATACAGAAACTGGACTTTTAGCTTATATTGAAAAACCAAATGATAGAAATAAACTCTTAGAGGGTCTCCGCATTTTAAATTCTAGTGAATTTAAAATTTCTTTTGAAA
>PXBV01000093.1 GCA_003565575.1 Psychroflexus sp.
AACATCAATAAAAAACTTTGTCAGAACTGAAAAATTATCTCCCCAGGATAAAAGCAGTGTTAAAACACTTCCCCCTACTAGCCACCATTTGGTTTTGCCTTTAGTCAAAAATAAGGCTAAAACAAAAAGAAAAATTACGCTTGCCCCAATATAAGCTGGAGCACCGATAAACGTTTGGTCACCCCAGTAAGTTGGCAAATTTTTACTAAACTCTAAGGCTTGAACTGGTGATGCTCCCATTTGTATCAATTCCTTATAGACTTCAGAATCTTTACCCAAAGATTCACTGCTTGAACCTCCCATAAATCTAGGTATAAATAGGTTGAAGGTCTCTAGCTTTCCGTAACTATATTCAGTAATATAATCATAATCCAAGCCCGATTTCTCCTTCTCCATCCCATTAGGCTGAATGCTGAGTCCTGTATCTCCACGGGTACTAAATTCTGCGTATTCTTGTGTAGCCAATAGATTTGTAATATTGAGCAAAATCGACAAAATAATGGCTGGTATAAAACTTAGAGATGCTATCAGAAACGGTTTAATCTCTTTATGCTGGTAGGCATATACCGCATTAGCCACTACAATGACCACACACAAAAGCATCAAATAGTAAGTCATTTGAAAATGGTTAGCCATAAGTTCAAAAGCTAAGCCTACACAAAACAACACATTACCCCAAAACAGTTTTTGCCTATACACAAGTACCATACCCGCTACAACCACAGGAAAGTAGGCAATAGCGTGTGCCTTGGCGTTATGCCCAACTCCAAGAATGATGATGAGGTAAGTAGAAAAGCCAAAAGCTAAAGCACCAAGAAAAGCTAATTTATAATTAATTTTGAAACACAACAGCAGAATGTACATTCCTATAAAGTAGAGAAACAAATAATCTGCCGGCCTAGGAAGAAATCGTAAAGCTCTGTCAATGTCTTTGATGAAATTATAAGGATAATTGGCTCCTAATTGGTATGTAGGCATACCGCCAAATGCAGAATTGGTCCAATATGGCTCTAGATTTTGAGCCGCTCTAAAATCATTTTGAGATTTAGCCATTCCAGTATATTGAACAATATCGCTTTGATAAATAGTTTTTCCATTAAGCACAGGGTAGAAAAAGGCCAGAGAAGCTATAACAAACAGAAGCAAAACCAGTAGATGCTTCCAAGATTTTATTAAAATGGATTTCATTTTAGAATTTAATTTTTAAAAATTAGAAAGTTAGTCAATTTCTTCATAATCTATGTACTCCCCTACCTTATCATCTTTAGGCGTTTTCTTTCTATTCGCTTTAGACTGAGAAGATTGATTTTTATAATCGTTTGGAGGTGGATTAAATTGTTGCTCCATCTTTTTTTGAACCCTATTGAAAATATATTTCAAAACCAAAGGAGCAAACAACCTAGCCAAAAGCTTCACTCCATAATATACTAAAAGAATAATAAGCAATGTCTTGAGAACTACCATGACTCGAGTTTAAAACACAAAAATACCAATACTTTAGACCACAGACATACATAGACCCAAAAAATCAGATTTTAATTTATCTTTGGAATCAAATTCATTTTATGAAACAACTAGCCTTATCACTTTTAATAGGGTATTGCCTAAGCTCCCAAGCACAATATACAGACATAATTAATTCCAACAGGCCTGGAGAATCCTATGGTGCATACAGTGTTGGCACCAATGTCCTTCAGCTAGAAGCAGGATTAGCCTATGGTGAAGACACGCATTCATCAAGACTCATTCCAGACCTCACCCAAATAAATTATGAATACCAACTCAGGTACGGCATAATGGAAAGGCTAGAACTTATGTACGATGGCGTTTTTGCCACAGTAGAAGAAACCCTAATGAGAGGTGGACGTCCTAGCACATTTAAGTTTTCAAATTTTCAAAGAAACACCTTAGGTGCTAAATATCTTATTTACGACCCCAACATTAAAAGAATCAAAGAAGGCCCAAATTTATACAGTTGGAAAAAGAACAACCGTCTACAGTGGAGAGACCTCATTCCTGCCGTCTCATTTTATACAGGTATAAACATTCTAGCAGGAGACAACCCGTTTCAATTTAGCACAGAGCCCGACTTGTCTCTAAAAGCTGTACTCATCACTCAGCATAACTTTGGCCCAAAGTGGGTTTTGGTTTCCAATTTCATTGTGGACAAACCCTCAACAGACTTTCCCACTTACGCCGGCATATTCACACTCACCCACTCTATATACGCTAGAACAGGAATATTTGCAGAGTTCCAGACCTACATCAACGACTTGTACAGCGATGAAATTGTACGTACAGGCGTAGCCTTTTTAGTCAATAAAAATTTACAAGTAGACGTTTCAGGCTTATTCAATTTTAAAGACACACCAGAGCGCTGGAGGTTTGGAATTGGCGCCTCCTACAGGCTAGATATGCACAAGGAGAATGAATTTATTTATTTAGACAATTAAAACGAGTCCAAACCCATTCACTTATAAAGGTATAATTTTAGGAGCAGCATAGACCTTGTTTTCTTTTGGAGCTTAAACCCGCTTTCAGCTTTAGTATGTTGGTCTTATTGTGATTTTTGTAGGGCGTTTTGCGGCTTCCTTTGGTCGCCACACCTCACCCACAAAAATCAACAAAAGCCTGCACAAGCTGCCGCTTCAATCGGGGCTACTTTCTTGGCTTGTGTCTATTTTGATAAATACCACTTAGAGTAATTTTCACCCACACATCAATCATTGTGCAAGCTATAAGCTTTCACGCAATGTAAAAGGCATTGGAATGGTCTAGGGTATACAGTTATTGCTAGATACGCATAACTATACCCGTTTTGAAAGTTCTCATCAATTCTCATCCTATTGCGGACTTGTACCTTACCCGTACAAATCAGGAACCAGCATACGGGATAGGGTTAAGACCCATCCAATATGCTATCGAAAGATGAAGAGCTTGTTGTCTATGTCTGCTATAACCGCCATACAGCATGATAAAGAGCTTAAAGCCTATTACACAAAACGAGTAAAAGAAGGCAAGCCGAAGATGTTGGTTCTAAATATCATTCGGAAAAAGATCGTATCCAGAGTTTTTGCCACAGTAAAACGCGGAACACCGTATGTAGAATTACATAAATCTTGTGCCTAAAAAGTTGATTTGACCTTGGCGGTTAAGTATAAGAGCAGTAGCGGTTTAAAAAGCACTTCGCTTTCAGTTTAGCACAGAGCTTTATTAAAAGCACTGACCTTTGATTTAGCACTAAACCCGCTATTTCTTATACAGGCTGTTAGCTACAGTTTTTATTCAAAAAGGTCTTCTTTATCTAAATTGTCAACTGAGTTCTTTCTTGCCCACAGAAAAAATATAAAATGCAGTAACAGGAAAATACCCCAATATATTGCAACCATAATTGAAACGTTTAAATTTTCATATTTTGAACCGAAGCCAAGTCCAATCCACAATAGCGATAGACCATTGTGTATTAAATAAGTTGATAGATGAAATCTAAAACCAACATCAAATATTGGTAAATATTCACCATCTTTTCGCCCAAAATGCCAACCAGAAGCAAACATAAGTAATCCGTAAGTTGCTGCTGAAAAAGTTATTATAATTCCAGATTGGTTTTCTATTACATAGCTCAAGAAGTATCTGAAAACTATGGTTAATACGGTTGCAGCTAGCGCAAATCTTAATAAATATGGTGTGATTGTTTTCATTGTTCGTTTAATTTTAAAATGTTCTTAATTTCGGTAGAGTAGAAAAGCTTGATATTTCTATTTACAAATTGATTGAAAAGCTCTTGACCAAGATTTGTTAAATAATAATATTTCCTGTCAGGACCTTTATTGCCATCCTTTAAGTCATGAGTAAGAACGTCAATATGTTCATATTTTCGTAATGCTCTGTAAAGACTTTGTTCTTCGCAACTAATTGTTCCGTTCGATTGCTTTTCGATGAAATCTTTAATATCATCAACGTATTTTTTGCTTTCTTGAAGTGCCATAAAAATCCAGAGTGTTAACTGTCCTTTTTTGTATGTGTTTTCCCAAGAATGCAATAACTCATTTAGTTTTTTGTCATTTTTCATTACTATACCATATGTATTAAACAACTTGTACAATACAAATGTAATAATAATATTTGCTTTTGCAAATAAATTTTTAATTCTTAGGATTTTTGGGTCAAATTGTAGCTAACGTTTTTGGCTATGGTTTGCTGCGTTGGTTAAGCAATAAATTTAGTAAATAAAAACTGACCATTCACGGATGCGTAGTTTTTCCGAAAGTAAAAATACGTAGCAGTGAACTATAGGCGGTGTTGGCAACTGGCTTTTATTTTGTCCGTTTGGGTTTCGGTGGATTCTGTCGAGTATCAAAAACGCCAGCAATTTTTATAAATCCATTTTCCGTATCAACAGAATAAATCAGTTAGTAGTTTTTGTAAACTAAATATCTATAATGAATTTCTCTTTGTTTTAGTAATTCCTCTTCTTGTCCAATTTGAGGTGTTTTTATCAACTTTTTTGGTTCGTTGATAATTCCTTTCAGAAGTTTTTTTGCAATTCTAGGGCTTGCTTTCTTTTGGTAATATTCGTAGATTTCATCAAGTTGATTTTCAGCGAATTCAGACCAGATAATTTTCAAGACCATTATTCGTATTTGGCTAAAAGTTCAGAACTGTTTTTAAATCGATTGTTTCGGAAATCAGATTCTGATTGGTCAATTCGTTTATTCAATTCATCTTCGGCCATAGATTCAAATATCTGCTCGTCAGAAGCATTTTTTTCTTTTCTCAATATTTTTTCAAGACGAGAAATCGATTCTTCACTTTGAAGTTTTAAAAATTCCTGAATAAATTCTATTTTTCGAGCTTCTAAATTCATTTTATTAAGCTTTTTATCGAAGATACAAAATTATCAATTCAGTCGTTATTTTTCTTGAATTAACGGATTTTTATAGCTTGCAGGTAACGGTCAAGTATAAGAGCAGTAGCGGATTTCAAGTCGATTACCTGTCCGCCACCACAAAAGTTCATTAAATGCACAGACCTTGATTTTACCACTTCACCCGCTATTGCTTTTATACAGTGCTGTATGCCCGTGCTTTCTTTTCGTCCGTGCGTGGGGAAAGACACACTCTTTGACAAGCTCGGGATGGTGCGGTTGGCTTGAGCGGCTTGGCAATGTGTGTGGCTGTTGAGCGATGGCATCATAGCTTAGTTACA
>PXBV01000163.1 GCA_003565575.1 Psychroflexus sp.
ATGATCATGTGTTTCTGCCTCTGGTGCTCTTTCTGCGACTGCAGTTGCTTTCTCACTCATAATATTCTCCTCTTAACTCCTTTGTGAGTTATTCTTTCGCTTTTTGTCCCTTCACAAACAAATCGCGATTTACACCATGTACTCTACCACAAGCATGAATAATTGTCAATAGTTTTTACATAAAGATTCTATAAAGCAAGCCACTTGTGCTTACTGGCTGATTGTCGTCGTTTAGTTTTCGGTTTTTTCGGCGTCTTTTTCAGGGGTCAGGTCGGCTTTTGGCAGAGTAAATCCAAAGGTGCTGCCTTCGCCCTCTTTGCTCTTGAATATAACGGCACCGCCCTGCTCGATAATCACCTTTTTCGCCATGAATAGGCCGAGTCCGGTGCCATCTGGACGCGCCTTCTTGGCATTGCCTGCACGGTAGAACTTGGTAAAGAGGTTTGGCTGATCGGCTTTTGGTACGCCCATGCCGGTATCTGTTACGGTGAGCTCAACGCTGTCTTTCTTGTCCTCTAGCGCTACTGTGATGGTGCCGTCGCTTGGAGTGTAGTAAATAGCGTTGTCGATGAAGTTCATGATAACTTGGCGAATTTTGGTCTCATCGAGCATCAAATCAGGAAAATCGGTTGGTTTTTCATACTCGAGCGTGAGTTTGCGCGAAGTTGCTGTCTCGTGCAACTGCTCCACCTCACCTGCCGCAATATCGGCTAAATTGGCGCGTATTGGCTCTATGATGAACTTGCCAGTACGCAGACGTGACACATTCAACAAGTCAGCTATCAGATACACCATCCGTTGAGAACTGGTGAAGGCCTGGCTCAGCAACTTTTCCTGCATGGGTTTGATATCACCTGCATCACCCTCGAGCACCATACTCAAATACCCCTTCACTGATGTCAGTGGGGTACGCAATTGGTGCGACGCCATACTGATGAACTCGTCTTTGGTCTCGTCCATCTCCTTGAGCTTCTCGTTGGTGTTGCGTAATTTCTTTGTGGCTTCATCAACCTTCTCTTGAAGCGTGACATTAAATCGTTCTATCTCTTCATACCTAAGGGCATTCTGTATAGCAAGCACCAACTCGTTCTTAAGACTCGTTAGCGCCCTAAGATCGTTATTATCGTAGTTATTTCCACTTTTTTTAGGGCCTAAGAACATATAACCAAATGAACTGTTGTGGCTTAGCTGTGAATCTGACTTCATCGAAAGCTCAATAACGACAGATACTGTCTTTTCATTGAGGAATTCCCTTGCCTTCAGGCTCTCTGAACCAAGAAGGTCAGCCACAAGCATTCCATTATTTTCCCTTATTGATTTACTGGCGTCACTTATAGATTCAATAAAACTTTGAATATCCACTTCTTTACCCGTATCTAAGCCAAAGAACCTTGCATCAATATAGGAAGTTTTTTCAAGATAATAAAAACTCGAATCAAGATTTAAATGTTTTCTAATTATAGTTGAGCTCTCATTCAATAATGTCTCGATGTCCGTGTTTGCCACTAGCGCAGTGTTATGCTCATTTATCAATTCTTGTGCGTCATAATAATTTTGAAAGAAAATATTAAAAGATAACTTATCAAACCAGTTCCTGATAACTTGTAAAGAATAGACTAAGCCCACCAAAACAAAGCTACCAAATATCATAGATGGAGCGTTGATATCTAACTCTAGTCTGGCAATCAAAAAATATGCAAGAGGCAAAAGAACCAAAAATACAATCAAAAAATAGCTCGTCAAGTACGCTGCTGCACGTAAAGCAAAGATATGAATATCGAATAAACCTCGATAAATCATTGCATACATAAAAATCAACAGACCAACAAACAGTGAAGCAGGGACAATCTGCTGTGCCAGCAACGTACCCGAAAATTCAGATGAGTAAAAGCTCGCAAGAATCACGAAGGTGCCGACAACGCCAATAGCCAAAATCATAATCTTTGCCTGTGTTTTGAGTTTTGAGCTAACAGAATGCTTACCCTGCAGCCTAAGTAATTCTACGACTGCATATCCAATCGCCAATACGCTGTAAAACAATATCATTCCATAAAAAAGATCTAGTTGAGGAACGCCTATACCGCTCTCTGTTATGGTCGTAGACCGAACGCTATTCGATGCGAATGACAAAGAACCTATAATAATTCCTGCTATCCAGATAGCTTTCGTTTGTTTTTTGTCGACATAAACTCTTATAAAATTTACTAAAGCTGTTGACGTCACCACAGAAAGCGCAATAGATAAGCTGAACAATGTCGATGACCAGACAGGATAGTTGTGTAGCAAAATTGACGATACCTGAAAAATCTGCCAAAGACCGATACTCGCAGCAAAAATAAAAAAACTCTTATTGATCTGAGTTTTGTTCCGCAAATAAACAACAAAACCAATCGTAAAAAAGCCAATTATTTCAAAGAAGTACAATGATATCAAAAAATTATCTAGCATAAATACTCTAGGCGTTACCGAATAAAAAGTTTAAGAAAATAAGCATAATTATTATTAAAAATTATACCGTAGTTCTTAAGATTTTGCAGATTTACTGCACCAATGCTACTAATTTTTGCACAATAACTATTACAATTCCTCTGTAAGTAAAGCCCAATAAGATAATTTACCGAGCTGTTTGATTGGCTCTAAGCTTCTAACATCATCAGAAGTACGTATTTCATTTTCAACAATCTTTGGAATATACAACGAAGATAGATTTGTTGACTCAAAGAAAACATCATACTGATAACCCGTTCTAGCAGCCGCTCCTAAAAAAGTGGTGAGTATATCGACTGAGTGACCCATGCCTTTTTCACCACCACTAATCAGTTCATGGAAGTGAACATATGGACGTTTTTTTTGTTTTGCGTCTTTTAGTTCGTTAACTATTTTGGTGGAGTCCGTATTTATCCAATCATTGTTTTCCATTCCTAATGCCAAAAAACCAAAACATACAGGCTCACCATCAATGAATTTTACTGTAGTCAATGTATCAGTCGATGAAACTTGTTCGTCAAAAAAATCACGAGTAAACTCCATGGATAGCGGGTGGTGCGCACCCAGCACATCCCCGAAGCCAATTTCAGCGATAGACCACAACTTATCAATAATTTCTTTATTCATACGTAACTGATCACTGGTAAATAAATATGTATCGTTTGTGCCCGCTTCTGGAGATACATTTTTTTCGTTAGCTCGGCGCATTGATTGCCATGCATTTACGACATCCTCCAGTAATTTTTCAGGGTCATAGTGACCAGAGTGACCCTCTTTTGGCTCAAAAGATAAACTGTAGGCTGACATCCATGCGTGATCATGTCCATCAACGGTTACAAGATTCGGATTAACAAACATTTGAGACTTTGTTGCACGAAACGGTAAATTATCTGCTGTAGCAGTTATACTTTCTTCATCGATGTCGCCGAATTCCTCGACTAAAATAGCTGTATCTTCTGGTACATCTACCAAATTATCCCACCTAGAACCCAGGACAACATCAAGCGGAACGGCAAGTAGCATAATGTTGTTCTTCTTTGTTAAGTCCTTGCACCGCTCAAGATTGTACATCTTTTCATGATCAGCAGGTGCTAGCAAGGGGACCTGAACTCCATTATGTAGAAAAAATACGGTTCTATCGTCCTCCAATACAGCGCTAAAAGCGTCCTCATCCTGAATACCTATTTTTCTAAAATCATCTTGAGAATCGCATACATTTCGGTAAGACTCGAAATCCACAGGAGAAAAGATAGTAACCTCTTTAGTGTCTAAGCCGTTTTCTGGTGTGTAAGCTTCACTCACGACTAAAAACCTTTTGATCTTTTAAGAAATATACTGGAGGCACTTCAAAACCATTAAAGCTAGACCCGTATACCAGTGTGTATGCTCCAGTATTTGGAAAAATCAATCTATCATCAATTGATAAATCTTCGGGTAGCAAAGCCTCGTAATGGATAGTATCCTCCGAGTCACAGCTAGGCCCAGTAATTATAAAAGGCACTAAATCAGCTCTTTTTGCTGGTTCTTCACGAAGATAGTCATCAGATACAATAGGACCATAAGGGAATTTTTTGTACCTCAAGGCCCCCAAAAAAGCCTGAAAAAGCCCAACATCAAGAAAGGCCCAATTTTTTTGACCTCTTTTTTCAACTCCAATTACACTCGACACGATAAAAGAACTATCAGCTACAATAAATCTACCCGGTTCAGCAATATACTTAGTCCAGTCATTTTTCAACAGCGCATTGTTTATGCTTGGCGATAACTTATCTATGGTAGGATCATCAGTAAAGTATTGCGCCGGCAAACCACCGCCAAGATTTATTGTATCTACGTCTATGCCGGCTTTTTTGACTTTAACAAGTAATTCACCGGCTTTTTTGACCGCAGACTCCCAGGCAGTAGAATCTAACAATTGAGATCCTACATGAAACGTTATCCCGACTGGATTTAGGTTAATATTTTTAGCATGAGTCAATAAACGAACAACATCTTTTGGTTCACACCCAAACTTTCCCGACAGAGGAACTTCACTGTGTGAATCATCAATCTTTACACGGAGATAAACAGATGAGCCAGGTGCATTCATTTGCAGCTTCCCGAGCTCAGACATAGATTGGAATGCAAACTTATCCACGCCTAAACTAAAGGCTTCTTCTATTGATTTTTTCGATTTTACTGGGTTGCTATACATAATTCTCTTAGCCGCAACGCCATAAGATAAGATATCTTTTAACTCATTATTAGATGCTACGTCAAAACCATCAACACGATCATCGATACTATCAATAATCTCTTTTGTGTAAAAAGCCTTTATCGCATAATGGAGCTCAACTGACGGAAAATGGTGCTTGAACTGCTTACAGTTATCTGCAATCTTGTCTAGGTCTGTAACCATGTAAGGCGTGGGCTTGTCAGAAAATTGCTTAAAAGCATGTTTATAATCGGCGAAACCGTGTCGAATAATGGGGTCTAATGTATTCATAAGTTGATGTATTTATATAATTAAAAATACGACGCTACAGCCTGCGAAAATTTTCACAAGCTATAGCGCCGTATTTATCTTCTAAAGTACGATGCTATACTAACAAAAGAATCATTAATTGTCAACAATATAATCAAAGCAATATTTTTGCAAATGTACAAAATAGCCGTTATTGAAGATGAGCGAG
>PXBV01000015.1 GCA_003565575.1 Psychroflexus sp.
AGTTCAATTTCTTTTTTTAAAGCTTTTTTTGTCTTAGACTCTGCTAACTTTCGTTTTTTGATTTCAATTTCCAATTGAGAATTCAAGCTTTGCAGTTTTTGGATGGTGGTTTTGAGTTCATCTGTGCGTTGTTCAATTTTAGACTCTAGACCATGGTTGAGTTCTTCTATCTCTTTTTGTTGTCTCTTCCTTTCGGAGATGTCACTAATAAGTGACATTACATAAGTTTTACCTTCATATTTAAATGGATTGAGACCAGCTTCAACAGGAAATACGTCTCCATTTTTTTTTAATCCGTAGAGATTTCTCCCGTGTCCCATCTGTCGCTTTTCAGACTCATCTATAAACGTATTCACATATTTATGGTGATTTGGTCTGTAATTTTTAGGGATGAGAATATCAAGATGTTTTCCAAGTAATTCATTTTTTTCATAACCAAACATAGCTTCAGAGGAAGAGTTCACTTCAACGATGTGTTGACTCTCATCCACTACAATAATGCCTTCAGAAATACCTTCAAAAAGCAAAGAAAAAATTTTGGTATTTTTTTGAAAATCTGTGTTGCTCAAGACAATTCTGTTAAATTAAAATCTGTAGCCTACGTTAAGCCCAGCTCTAAGAACAAAGTCAAAATTTCTACTAGAATTAAATTCATTAAACAAATTCCGGCCACCGCCTATAAAAGCTTCCAAGACTACACCACCACTGGAGACCAATTTATAACCTCCACTTAGACCTAGTGCTAGGTCCGTTACATTTTCTCGGTTGGTGCCTTCTCCGTTTTCTGCTGGTAGAGAATCCCTAACGTTATTTAAATTGGTGAAGGCTTCTCCAAAAAATCCATCTGCATAACCATCTCCAAAGTAAAATCGGTAATATCCTGTTAGGTTATAATTGATGTTCCACTTGATGTAATCATCAAAAGGAATCATGAGATTTACGCCTACACCAGATTCTTGGCTGATGAGATGTTCATAAGAAACATCAAAATTACCAAGGATTAAGTAAGCTAAATTGAGTTTAGGTTCATGAAATTCTGTTCTAGACCCATTTGACTGAGCAAACAAGTTGATAGAGCCTAAACATACGAGGAGAATGCATAATTTTTTCATAGATTTTGTTTTTAGCAAATATAAGTTTTCCGCTTAAGTTTAAAAACACTAGGTTGAAATGAATTGCTTATTTTTGTACAAATTTAAATTTAAAATTATCGAAAACGTACATAAATCAGGATTTGTCAATATCATTGGAAATCCAAATGTTGGAAAATCTACTTTGATGAATGCTTTTGTGGGAGAAAAGCTTTCCATAATTACAAATAAAGCCCAAACCACAAGGCACAGGATTTTAGGCATCGTCAATGGCGAAGATTTTCAAATGGTTTTTAGTGACACGCCAGGTATTTTAAAACCTGCTTACGAGTTGCAACATTCTATGATGGATTTTGTAAAGTCAGCTTTTCAAGATGCAGATGTTTTGCTTTATCTAGTGGAATTGGGTGAGAAAGCACTCAAGGATGAAGCTTTTTTTAAAAAGCTACAACATACAGAAATTCCTGTTTTATTGCTATTAAATAAAATAGACAAAGGCCATGAAGAACTGCTTTTAGAGCAACAAAAACACTGGCAAGAGCAATTGCCAAAAGCAGAAATATTTGCCATTTCTGCGCTTCAGAATTTTGGTGTTCCTGAAGTTTTTAATCGGATTTTAGAACTTTTACCTGAATCTCCTCCATTTTATCCAAAGGACCAACTTACAGATAAGCCAGAGCGCTTTTTTGTGAATGAAAAAATCAGAGAGAAAATATTAATGCACTACAAAAAGGAAATTCCTTACAGTGTTGAAATTGAAACAGAAAGCTTTGAAGAAACGGAGTCTATTATACGGATACGAAGTATAATTATGGTAGAAAGAGAGTCGCAAAAGGCGATTATCTTAGGCCATAAGGGCGCGGCCATAAAGCGAGTAGGGACAGAGGCTAGAAAAGACTTGGAGAAATTTTTTGATAAAAAAATACATCTAGAAACCTACGTGAAAGTCAATAAAGATTGGCGGAGTGACCCCAAGCAGCTCAAACGTTTTGGCTATGATCAGAATTAACTAAGGCACTTGCTTAATGCGTTCAATAATTCTTTGGATTGTGGAGCTGCTTTTTCTCTGTTTTTTCTAGCAAATAAATATAGACTTATCCAACATATAGCGATGATGCCCATTAAAACATAGGTAAGTATGTTGGACGTTCCTAGTGTAATATTGGTATAATACCAAACCAGTAAACCAATAAAAGACAGTGCCAAGAAAAAATGGATGAACATAAACATGGTCCATAAATTAGGATCTGGACCAAACGTGCAATACAATATAGTTAAACTTTCTTTCTTTTCTACTTCCAGGTGTAAACGTGGGGAGTAATATGTTTTCTTAGCTTCTGAGATAGAAAGCCAAATGTGATCATCTAGCTGTTTGAAGTTGATGTTGTCAAACTTTTGCTTTTTAAAATATTCCGCTACATCATTGGCAAAATTTTCATTTTCAACTTCAACCTTAAAGCTAGGTTTAAGTTGGAGTTGATCATTTAGTTCATCTATGCTTACTAGTTTTGACATAAGTTTGAGAATTACCTCCCTTGCAAGAAGTAATATGGTAGTTTACTTTACTTTATAATCAAGCTTCATGGTAATGGAAGCGGTTTTATGTTTTGAAGAGGTGTTATAAGTTCCACCCCAAGAGTAATCTTCATTAGAGTTTTGTCCTGTAATTTGAAAAACGCCCATGTTGGCTGTAATGAGTTGTCCAAGCTTAGCACCAGAATGATTTGCTATTTTATGTGCACGTGCATAGGCATCTTCTGTGGCCATAGATATCATCTCTAGTTTGAGGTCTGTTAATTTTGTATAATAATAACGTGGTGCAAGCGAGTACAACTGAACGCCTTGATTAAGAAGCTCTGTGATTTCTCTAGAAACCTTTTCAGTATTCTCTACATTTTTTGAGTCAATTTGTAAAGATTGAGATAAACTGTAGCCTAAAAACTCTTCTCCAGCATACTTGCCATCTTGTGTGTATTTTGGCCTCGTGTTTTTGCGAGTACTCACAGCTTTAAATACTAGTTCGCTTTCAGTTATTCCTTTGTCATTTAGGTAGTTGGATATTAGGATTTTGTCCTTTTCAAGTTGTTTATAGGCTTGCTTTAAATCATAATTTTCTGTAGAGAATGAGCCTTCCCAAACGATAAGGTCTGAGGTAAAGTCTTTAGAACCCAAGCCTGTAACCGAGATTTTTCCATCTGCAGCATTTCTATTTTTAAAACCTTGGCTTAACACAATAGAAGAGATAACAATAGCAAGGCTAAAAACTATGGCAGCTAAATGTTCTTTCATAAAATCAATTTTTTATAAAAATAATACAAAACTGGATAGTAAAACTCCCTTTTTTAAATGTTTTTTAAGTCCAACTAAGATAGAATTGATAAAGCATCTTTATAACTTAAGTAGTTTAACAAATTAATATAACTTACCTTTGCAAATTATTTAAAATTCAAAAATGAATAGTATTGTAGCCGTGGTAGGTAGACCTAATGTGGGTAAATCTACACTTTTTAATAGGATGATAAAGCGCAGAGAAGCCATTGTGGATTCTGTAAGTGGTGTTACTAGAGATAGACATTATGGTAAATCTGACTGGAATGGAAGGGAATTTACATTAATAGATACAGGCGGTTATGTCATTGGAAGTGATGATGTCTTTGAAAAAGAAATAGATAAGCAAGTGGAGTTGGCTATTGATGAAGCAGATGTTATTGTGTTTGTAGTTGATGTTGTTACTGGAATCACGCCTATGGATGAAGATGTTGCTAAATTGCTTCGCCGAGTGAATAAACCGGTGGTGCTTTGTGTAAATAAAGTGGATTCCAATAAAAATAGAACCGATGCGCTTGAGTTTTATAACCTAGGTCTTGGAGACTACTATACCATCTCAGCTACAAGCGGTAGCGGTACTGGTGAGCTTTTGGATGCCATTGTAGAAAAGCTGCCTGAGCGTGAGCTTGAAATTGAAGAAGACTTACCAAAATTCGCCATAGTTGGTCGGCCTAATGCTGGGAAATCTTCATTTATAAATGCATTGTTGGGAGAAGATCGGTATATTGTGACGGATATTGCTGGAACTACCAGAGATTCTATAGATACACGTTATAACCGGTTTGGGTTCGATTTTAAACTGGTAGATACCGCAGGCATCCGAAGAAAAGCAAAGGTTAAAGAAGACCTTGAGTTTTACTCGGTGATGCGAAGCGTAAGAGCTATAGAAAATGCAGACGTCTGCCTTTTAGTTTTAGATGCATCTCGCGGTTTTGAAGGACAAGACCAAAGTATTTTTTGGCTAGCAGAGAAAAACAGAAAAGGCGTTGTGATTTTGGTGAATAAATGGGATTTGGTTGAAAAGGAGACCAATACCATGAAGGAATTTGAAGCCAAAATTCGACAAGAAATCTCTCCTTTTTTGGATGTTCCTATTGTATTTATATCGGTTTTGAATAAGCAACGAATATTCAAAGCCATAGAAACTGCTGTAGAGGTGTATAAGTCCAGAAGCAACAGGATAAAAACACGAGAACTCAATGATGTTTTATTGCCTATTATAGCAGAAAACCCACCGCCCGCCATAAAAGGCAAATACGTTAAAATCAAATTTATTACGCAATTGCCAACCCCACAACCACAATTTGCATTTTTTTGTAACCTGCCTCAATACGTTAAAGAACCTTATAAACGCTTTTTAGAAAATCAATTAAGGCAAAAATTCAATTTTACGGGCGTGCCTATTTCGATATACATGAGAAAGAAGTAAATTTTTTTTTACAAAAATTTAAATTTTGAATTATACATAATCAGTGTAATGTAGTCTTAGGGTTGTTAATATCCAATCCAACGATGAGTAAAGTTGTATTAGTACCTGTTTTTATTCTTTTGTTCTGTAACGCATTCTCACAAGAATTTTTAGTGAAAGGTCAAGTGGTGGATGCGCTTACAAATGAAAAATTAAGTTCCGCTACCGTATTTGTGGAGTCTTTGCAAGATTCTACTTTGCTAAATTATACCATCAGCAACAGTACTGGAGAGTTCGAGCTTTTGTTTAAAACTAAAGAAGAACAAGCCAAACTAAGTATAAGTTATGTAGGCAAACTTCCGTTTGTTCAACGTTTACCCCTTACAACCCCTTCAATAGAATTAGGTGTATTAAAGTTAGAAGATCTTACAGATAATTTGGACGAGGTTCTAGTCAATGTGGACCGTTCTCCCATAACCATCAAAAGAGATACTCTAGAGTTTAATGCTGCCTCTTTTAAAACCAGGCCTGATGCTAATCTGGAAGATACCTTAAAGCAACTGCCGGGTGTTGAAGTAGATGCCTCTGGAAATATTACCGTAAATGGTTCACCAGTACAAAGAATTCTTGTGAATGGACGTGAGTTTTTTGGTAATGATCCCAAAATTGCTACTAAAAATTTACCAAAAGATATTATTAATAAAATCCAAGTTGTCGACACCAAAACTCAATCACAAGAATTTACAGGTGAAGAAGGAGACTCAGAAAATAAAACCATAAACATTACCATAGACAAAGAAAAAAATAGAGGCTTCTTCTCAAGAGCTACGCAAGGAGGAGGAACCGATGATAGATATGAAATGAGTGGTATTGCCAACTATTTTGAAGACGATTTAAGACTCAGTGTGCTAGCAAGTTCCAATAACATTAACAGTAGTGGATTTACTTTTGATGAAGTTTTTGACGCCATGGGGAGGCGAGCGGCGACTGTGACCGGAGGAAGAGGTGGCAATTTTGGAATAAATGGAGCTAATTCTGGAAACAATACTGGTATCACCAAGTCTGAAACTGCTGGATTGAATTTTGTCAACGAGTGGGACAAAATCTATGAAGTGTCCTCAGACTATTTTTTTGGGAGCAATAAAACAGATACGCGTACCTCTACTCGGCGAGAAAATATTTTGCCAGACCGGACATTCTTTACTAACTCTGAACGAAATTCAAGAAGAAATAATGATTCTCACCGAGGGAATGTTAATTTCACTTACAAGCCAGACACCCTTACCCGAATTAACATTCGTCCATCCATCAATCTTAGCAAAGGCGTTAATCAAAGCTCCAGTATATCAGAATCTTTAAGTGAATCTGGTGATCTTATTAACACATCAGAGATTGAAAATAGAAGTGAAAACCTGAACTTTAATTTCAACAATACGCTTTCGGTCACCAGAAAATTTGGAAGTAGAGGAGCGTTCTTAGATGTTTCCCTAGATAATGATAACAACAAAAGTGAAAGCGATAATTTTTTATTTTCCAATCGGCAGACCTTTGGCACTAATGCCGACCTAGAGGAGCAAGATCAACTTATTTCAGAAAATAGTAATTCTGAAACCTACAAAGTAGCAACTCGCTACCGCTCCGTTATGGCAGATAATTTGTTTTTAGACGTATCGTATTCCTATGAAATAGAAGCAAGTAAAAATGAAAGAAATGTGTTTGATTTTGATGAAACTACAAATACGTATACCAATTTTAATCAAGACCTGAGTAACGAATTTGAAGTCAAAGGAGAGACTCACATCCCTAGAGTGGGTTTAAGGTATGAAGGAGACAAACTCAGGACAGGCTTCAATGTAGGCTTATTAAACACTCAACTCAAAACGGAAAATTTAATTCAAAATGTCGAGTTTAGAAATGAGTTTAATAACCTATTCACAAGTGCAAATTTGAGGTACGAGTTTCAACGTTCTAAGCGCATCAATATTAGCTATCGCAATAGTAACAACATTCCTTCCATCCAGCAATTACAACCCGTACCCATTCAAACTGATCCCTTAAACATCATAGAAGGTAACCCTAATTTAAATCCATCTTTTAATCAAAACTTAAGGATAAATTTTAATAATTTTGACTTTAGAACCCGCTCTGGCTACGGAGTTTTCTTTAACTATACCTACATTACAGACCAAGTTGTTTCAGTGTCCTTTACAGACCTAGACCTCATCAGAAGAACTACGTTTGATAACATTAGTGGTGCCCAAAATGCCAACCTAAATGTTTATTATAGCAAACAAATTCGTACAGAAAATAAAGCTATTTATAGATTAAGAGGAAACATTTCTGGTCAATACGAAAAGAATTTAGGATTTACCAACGGCGTACAATTTCAAAGTGAAAATTACGTAGTGTCACCAAACTTAAGCTTAACCTACGAGAAAGATCAAACGTTAACCCTCACTCCAGGCGTAGGTGTAGATTATAACCTAAGAAATTACAACATCAATTCAAATCGAAACGAAGAATTTACCAACTTAAACTTCTCATTAGCGACAACTACCTATTGGCCAAGACATGTGGTTTTTGGCAACGATCTCACTTATTTCAAATTTGGAAATGTAGCTGCAGATTTTAGGTCCTCATCCTTACAATGGAATATGAGTTTAGGTTATCAATTTGCTAAAGACGCAGCAACCCTAAAATTTAAAATTTACGACTTATTAGATCAAAATATTGGCACCAGAAGGCAAACAGGAGATGATTTTGTTCAAGACACAGATCAACTAATTTTAGAACGTTACTTTATGTTGAGCTTCACTTATAAGTTCAATAAATTTTCAGGAACTCAACCCAACTCCAGAAGAAGGCGTTCCTAAGCAACATGCTCTCATTTTTAGAATTAACTTTTAAATAGGAGCAATACAGTGACGTATAATAAAGAATTTTGACTATTTTTAAACATTAAATCTAATACTATGGAAATTCTTATTATCATTGGTGTAATTGTCATTATTGTTATCTGGATAATTGCCATTTATAACAATCTTGTTAACCTACGCAACCGTAGAGAAAATGCATTTGCAGATATAGATGTGCAGCTTAAACAAAGACACGACCTCATCCCACAACTGGTCAATGCCGTAAAAGGCTATATGACACATGAGCGCGAAACCTTAGAGTCGGTTACCAATGCCAGGCGCAATGCCATAAACGCCAGCTCTGTAAATGATAAAATAGCAGCAGAAAAAGAATTAGGCTCTGCACTTCAAGGCCTGAGTGTTCAAGTAGAAGCCTATCCCGACCTTAAAGCCAATGAGAATTTCATGCAGCTGCAAAACGAAATTTCAGATATCGAAAACAAACTCGCCGCCGTGAGACGCTTTTTTAATTCTGCTACACGCGAGCTAAATACAGCCATAGAAAAGTTTCCCAACGTGGTCTTTGCAGGTATGTTTGGCTTCAACCGCCAACCTATGTTTGATTTAGGCGAAGCCAGAGCAGATTTAGACAAAGCCCCAGACGTAAGCTTCTAAACTTTACCACATGTCCAAATTTGTTGGGATACAAACCCAAATACGTAGAAACAACATACGTTCTACACTCATTTTAATGGGGTTTCCCCTGTTAATATTAGCCGCTGTGTATGGCGTGGTGTATTTTCTCACCTTCGATGAGATGAGCAATCCACAACCACAGGTAGCTACAGACTTGTTTCTTGGTGCGATCCCTGGCACTTTAATAGTAGTAAGCATTTGGTTCTTGATTGCCTACTTCCTCAATGCCAAAATGATATCCATGGCCACAGGCTCCAAAACCCTGACCCGTAAAGACAATATGCGGGTGTATAATTTGGTAGAAAACCTCTGCATGAGCGTTGGTATGAAGATGCCCAAAGTCAAAATTATAGAAAGCAAAGCCCTCAACGCCTTTGCCAGTGGTATAAGAGAAAAAGACTACACCGTAACCCTCACCAGAGGTCTTATCAATACACTCGATGATAACGAGCTAGAAGGCGTCATTGCACACGAACTGATGCATATTCGCAATAAAGACGTGCGATTATTGGTGGTGAGCATCATTTTTGTAGGAATCTTTTCATTTGTAGTGCAAATCGCTTTCCGCAGTTTCCTTTACGGAAGTATGACCAGACGAAATAACAAAGACAACGGTAAGTTTATGATTATCATCTTACTCATCGCCGCCATTGCATACTTTATATCACTCCTCTTCAAATTTGCCCTTAGCAGAAAACGGGAATACATGGCAGATTCTGGCGCTGCCGACATGACAAGAAAGCCCTGGGCGCTGGCCTCTGCCCTCAAAAAAATAGCCCCCAATCACCACGTAGACGATGTAAAAAGTGAAGACGTGCAAGAGCTCTTTATAGAAAACACACCCAAAGACGGCAAAGTAGGCTTTTTGGGCGGCATGGGAAAGCTCTTTTCCACGCATCCACCCATAGAGAAACGCATCAAATTTCTGGAGCAATTTTAAGTCAGATGAGTTTGGGCGTTCGGGCGGGCTGTTCGCTATAGTTGGTGCGCATTGCCTTGTGTTTTTTATGCCGTCCCCATAGCTCCCAAGGTCGCTTGGGTACCGCAAAAAACACAAAGCCACTGCATCCCCAAGCTGCCGCTACCATCCCTAACGCAGTCACTACTTCAGTTCAATATCTAAGATGAATATTGAAACTCTAAGCTGAAATTACCAACTCCCGCCGGCGCCACCACCGCCAAAGCTTCCGCCACCAAAACCGCCTCCAAAGCCACCACTGCCAAAGCCACCAGAAGAACCTCTTCCAAAGCCTCCGCCCATTTGTCGTCCCATGCTACTTAGGATGAGGAAGTCAAGCATATTAAGATTTCGCCTGTTATGATGGTTAGAACCACCACCTTTGTTTTTTCTACTCATTAGAATAAAAATCACTATAAAAATCAAGATAGGGAAAAGCGCAAACGGCCAAGTGCTTTCTTCTTCTTTACCTTGTATTTCGGAAGGATCAAAGCGTCCAGCAAGGATTTCAAAGATAACAGTAGTACCTTGGTTTATACCCTCGTAATAATTACCAAGTCTAAATTCTGGTAGAATAAAATTTTCAATTATGGTTTTGGTAGTAGCATCGGTTAGATATTGTTCCAAACCATAGCCAGTGGTTATCCATATTTTAGAATCTGTTTTCGCAATTAAAATGAGTAAGCCATTGTCCTTTCCTTTTTGCCCAATACCCCATTCTTGAGCCCATTCTGCTGCGTAGGTGCCTATATACTCACCGTTTAAAGAGTTAATGCTAGCAACCACTATTTGAGTAGATGTGGAATCCGCATAAGTTTCAAGCTTTTTTCTGAGTTGTAATTCTTCATTTTCCTTAAAAATGTCTGCACCATCGTAAACAGCTTGCTGTTTTGAAGGCTTTTTAGGAATGTTTAATTGAGAATAACTTTCTGTAATGGTAAAAAATAGGCAAAGAATTAGCAGCCTAGAAATTTGATGGATTAACTTCATGATTTACCTTTTGAGATTTCGTTGTCCAGCTCATCTATATCATCAGATTGATACGGGAAGTGCGTCTTGAGTTGATTTCCCGCTTCTAAGATGCCGTCTATTAGGCCTTGCTTGTAATTTTCTTTTTTAAATTGATTTATGATTTTATCTTTTGTACTTCCCCAGAATCCTTTTGGGACTACATCGTTGATACCTTTATCTCCTATAATCACTAATTGATGGTCATCTATGGAAACATAAATCAAAACTCCATTAGAGAGTTTAGTTTTATGCATTTCTAGTTGCTCAAAAACCTCTAGCGCATGATTAAACCTGTCTCCTTCACACGTATGCTCAATGTGTACTCGTATTTCTCCAGAGGTATTTAGTTCAGCTTGCTTAATAGCTTCCACAACTTCTTTTTCTTCTTCTGGACTAATAAAATCTGATACTTTCATCTTTTAATTTTTATTAAAAACAAGGTGTTTATGCCAAGGGAGTAATGATTATCTGTTAGATTAATTAAAATCAAATTCTACTTCTACAGCATTCTCAGACCCTTCATTGGCAGTATAGCGTGTCATTTCTTCAAAACCAAACCAGCCAGCAAATATTGAGTTGGGAAAGACTTTAATGTGCGTATTGTATTGGCCAACTGTTGAGTTATATCTATTTCGTTCTACATTAATTCGGTTTTCAGTGCCCTCAAGCTGAGTCTGTAAATTCATAAAATTTTGATTCGATTTTAAATCCGGGTAACGTTCTACGCTCACCAAAAGGCGAGACAACGCAGAATTTAAGCCTCCCTGTGCTTGCTCATATTGTTTGATATTAGCTTCTGTAAGGTTGTCTGCATTTATATTAACAGAAGTCGCTTTTGCTCTCGCTTCTATTACTTCAGTAAGTGTGTTTCTTTCAAAGTCTGCAGCACCTTGTACTGTTTTTACAAGATTACCTATCAAGTCATTTCTACGCTGGTATGCGCTTTCTACATTACTCCATGCTGTTTTGGCATCTTCTTGTAAGGTAACAGCAGAGTTATTGAAACCTTTGGTCCAGCTGTAAAAACCAAAACCTACTACAAGAATTACAATTAAAGGTATAAGCCACTTTTTCATGATTAATTTATTAAAGTTGATTTTTAATAGAGATGAGTTCAGATTTGATGTTTTTAAGTTTTCTGATTAATTCAAACTTGGTGAGTGCTTCTTTTTTATCTTCTCTTAAGTGTGTTTTGGCACCTTCAAGAGTAAACCCACGTTCTTTTACGAGATGGTAGATTAAATCTATTGTTTTTAAATCTTCTTTTGTAAACTTCCGGTTGCCTTTAGCATTCTTCTTAGGCTTTATTTCATCAAACTCTTTCTCCCAAAACCTGATGAGTGAGGAGTTGACTTCAAAAGCTTCAGATACTTCTCCTATGGAATAATAAAGTTTGTCTTTTAGCTTGTGTTTCATCAGTCAAGCGATTGATTTTCTAGTGCAGATTGATTCAACATAATGTCGTATTCTTCTGCAGTCAAATCACCATGATAAAAATTGATAGGATTTACAACTTCACCGTTTTTATGGACTTCATAATGTAAGTGTGGAGCGGTGGACAAACCAGAGTTGCCTACAAAACCTATAACTTCTCCACGTTTTACTTTTTGTCCAGGCTTTACATTAAAATCACTTAAATGCGCATAGTAAGTTTCGTAACCAAAGCCATGATCTAAGATGATGAGGTTACCAAATCCACTGCTACGTTGAGCTTTTACTACAGTAGCATTTCCTGTTGCAAAAACTTCCGTATTCAAAGGGGCGGAAAAGTCCATACCATTGTGCATTTTTCTATACTTGTAGAAGGGGTGCATTCTCATTCCAAAACCAGAAGCCATTCGTTTCAAATCATCGTTTTTAACTGGCTGTATAGCTGGAATAGAAGCAAGTAGAGCTTCTTTATTTTTGGCTAAATTGGCAATTTCATCTAAAGATTTGGACTGTATAATAAGCCGTTTTGATAGTTGGTCTAGATTTTTAGCGGTTTTGGTAATAATTTCAGAATTTTGAAAACCTTCTAGATCTTTATACCGGTTAACGCCGCCAAAACCTGATTTGCGTTGCTCTTCAGGAATTGGATTGGCTTCAAAATAAAGCCTATAAATGGTATTGTCTCTTTCCTCAACATTTTCAAGAACACCAACAACATCTTCCATGCGTTTATTTAATAATTCAAATTGAAATTGCATATTTTCGAGTTCTCTCTTGTAAGCTTTTTCTTTTGGTGTTTCTACATTAGGTATGTTTAGATAAAGCAAGGCTAATACAAAACTCATGGTAATAACACCTAGTACAAACAAAGTGACCAGTGCAAAGTTTTTACCTTTTTTGGGTTCAATTTTGCGGTAGGAAAGGGTTTCACTATCGTAGTAATATTTAACCTTACTCATTCTTTAATTTTATAGTATTTTTGCGATATTAATTTGCAAATCAACTAAAGCTAATTTACAAATATAATTTAAAATTTAAACATCAAAAAATAAATCAGTACTGACTTTATGAGCTCCAAACTACTCCGTAGACAATTTTTAGAATTTTTTGAAAGCAAATCTCACGCCAAAGTTAACTCGGCACCTATAGTTCTTAAGGATGATCCCAGCTTGATGTTTACAAATGCTGGAATGAATCAATTTAAACCTTATTTTCTAGGTAATGCTGAACCTAAATCCACCCGAGTCACCAATTCTCAAAAGTGTTTGAGAGTAAGTGGCAAACATAATGATTTAGAAGAAGTTGGGAAGGATACATACCATCATACCATGTTTGAGATGTTGGGCAATTGGAGTTTTGGAGACTACTTTAAAAAAGAAGCAATTGAATGGGCTTGGGAGTTTTTAACTGAGGTTTTGAAGATCAATAAAGAAAATCTTTACGTAACTATTTTTGAAGGTGACCAAGCCGATGGGCTAGAAAAGGATATAGAAGCTTATGATTTCTGGAGAGCTTTGGTAGATGAAAATAAGATTCTACTTGGTAATAAAAAAGACAACTTTTGGGAGATGGGAGACCAAGGGCCATGTGGACCAGCTTCAGAAATCCACGTAGATTTAAGAACTGAAGCCGAAAAATTAAAAACACCCGGAAAAGACTTAGTCAACCAAGACCATCCACAGGTGGTGGAGATTTGGAATTTAGTTTTTATTCAATATAACAGAAAGGCAGATGCTAGCTTAGAGGTTTTGCCATCTAAGCATATAGATACAGGTATGGGGTTTGAGCGTTTGTGTATGGTGATGCAGGGCAAAACTTCAAATTATGATACAGATGTATTCACACCGCTTATTTCAGAAATTGAAACTATTACTGGGTTGTCTTATGGTAAAGATAAATCCATTGACATAGCCATTCGCGTTATAGCAGACCATGTGAGAGCTGTGGCTTTTGCCATTGCAGACGGACAGCTGCCAAGCAACACTGGCGCAGGATACGTTATACGTAGAATTTTAAGAAGAGCCATTCGCTATGGATTTACGTTTCTAAAGGTTAAAGAAGCATTTATTTTTAAATTAGTAAAAGTGCTTGGATTCCAAATGGGGGAAGCTTTTCCTGAAATTTTGAAGCAAAAAACACTCTGCGAAAATGTGATTAAGGAAGAAGAAAATTCTTTTTTACGTACGTTGGATCAAGGTCTTGGTTTACTAGATCAAATGATCCAAGTGAATGCTACCAAAGAATTATCTGGAGAAAAAGCCTTTGAACTTTATGATACCTATGGATTTCCTGTGGATTTAACTTCTTTAATCTTAGAAGAAAATGGAATGACCTTAAATGAAGCGGCTTTTCAAAAATCCTTACAAGCGCAGAAAGACCGCTCCAAGAAGGCTGCAGCATCCAAAACTGAAGACTGGCAAGTGCTAAATGAGAGTAGCAATGCAGAGTTTGTAGGGTATGACACCTTAGAGAAGGAAGTAAAACTTCTTAAATACAGAAAAATTACAAGCAAAAAAGATGGTGAGCTGTTCCAGTTGGTTTTTGACCAAACTCCATTCTATCCTGAGGGAGGAGGACAAGTAGGGGATAAGGGCTATTTAGAAAGTGAAAATGGAGATGTCACTTATGTTTTGGATACCAAAAAAGAAAGTAATCTAATTGTTCATTTTACAAAGCAATTGCCAGAACACTTAGAGGGAACTTTGAGGGCTGTAGTAGACGAGAAGCATCGAGAATTGACAGCAGCAAACCACACCGCTACCCACTTACTTCATCAAGCCTTAAGACTCGTATTAGGTGCTCATGTAGAGCAGAAAGGATCGTTGGTTAATTCTAAACACTTGAGGTTTGATTTTTCCCATTTTTCAAAACTTACTGAGGATGAGCTGAAGTCGGTACAAGCTTTTGTAAATGCTAGAATTCAGGAACAATTACCACTAATAGAAAATAGAGCCGTTCCGTTTCAACAAGCAATGGATTCTGGTGCTATAGGTCTGTTTGGTGAGAAATATGGAGAGGAAGTTAGGACCATTAAGTTTGGAAAATCTATAGAGTTGTGTGGCGGAACTCATGTAGGAAACACGTCAAATCTCTGGCATTTTATCATTACTCAAGAAACTTCTGTAGCATCAGGAATACGAAGGATTGAAGCTATCACAAGTCAGTCTGCTAAAGCTTACCTAACGGAAAAAGCTAAAGCTTTTGATGAGTTAACTGCACTGCTCAACACTAAAAATCAGCCTTTAAAAGCGTTGCAAAATATTATTGATGAAAACCTTCAACTTAAAAAGGAAATGGAGTCTTTAAAGAAAGAGCAAGCTAAGAGTTTGAAGTCAGATTTGAAATCCGAATTGCAAGAAAAAAATGGTATTCAATTTTTGGCTAAACAAATTAATCTTGACGCAGCAGGAATGAAAGATCTAGCGTTTCAGCTTGGAAGTGAAGTATCTAATTTAGTTTTAATCTTAGGAGCTGAGGTGAATCAAAAAGCTTTATTGGCTTGTTATATTGATAAAAACCTAGTTAAAGACAAGCAATTGAATGCAGCGCAACTTGTAAAAGAAATAGGTAAGCACATTCAAGGTGGAGGTGGCGGGCAAGCCTTCTATGCTTCAGCTGGAGGAAAAAATCCAGCAGGTATACCTAAAGCATTGGCAGAGGCAAAATCGATTTTAATGGAATAGTTGCTTTATGAAACTATTTACTGATGTACCTGTATCAAAATCTAATCACCCTATAGATTATAGCTCAAATATTTTGTGTTTGGGTTCGTGTTTTGCGGAGCACATGAGTGACAAACTAGACTTTTATAAATTTCAAGTGGTATCCAATCCCTTCGGAATTTTATTTCACCCTAAAGCTATTTTAAATGTAATTGAAAAAGCTGCTAGCGATGAGCCTTTTGTTGAAAATGATGTTTTTTTTCATAATGATAGATGGCAATCCTTCTTTGCTCACTCTAGATTGAATAGGGATTCTTCTGCTGAAGTTTTGGTCGAACTAAATTCAGCTAAACATCAGCTCAAAGATTCTATAATAAATGCAACACATATAAGTATTACTCTAGGAACTTCTTTTGTTTATGTAAACAAATCTTCTACTTTAGAAGTTGCTAATTGTCATAAATTACCACAAAACCAATTCGATAAAAATTTAAGCTCAGTTGGAGAAATCGAAAAAATTTTAAATCAGCTTTTTGCAACCATAAGTCTTTTGAATTCCAATGTGAATTTGGTGTTTACTATATCCCCTGTTAGGCATCTTAAAGATGGGTTTGTTGAAAATCAAAGGAGTAAGTCGCATTTACTAGCTGCTTTACACCAATTTTTGGAGCAACATCCACAGGTTTGTTCTTACTTTCCTTCATACGAGCTAATGATGGATGAACTCAGGGACTACAGGTATTATACGCGAGATTTATTGCATCCCAATGAACTGGCTATAGATTTAATCTGGGATAGGTTCAAAATTTGTTATATATTAGAGGATGTTTATGATGATATGCATAAAGTTGAAAAGCTTCAAAAAAGCTTGATGCACAGACCTTCCACATCCAGAGGGGAGAGCTATATGAAGCTTAAAAAACATCAATTAAAATTAAAAAAAGAACTAGAAAGCAAGTATGAGTTTATGAGCTTTAAAGAACTATGACTAGGAGAGAACAGATTATTAAGATTGCAAAAATTCAATTCAGAGAGAGTGGTTACCTTTCTGTAAGTATGCGCGATCTTGCAACTATATTGGATATCAAGGCGGCGAGTCTTTATAATCATATTACATCTAAGGAAGAAATTCTAGAAGAAATCATTATGCAAGCCGCTAATTATTTTACTGAAGAGATGAATGTTATAAAATCTCTTGAAAGTAGTTCAGTTGATAAGCTCAAAGCAGTAATTGATCATCATATAGACATTACCATAAGAGACCCAGAATCTATTGCTATATTAAACAATGATTGGATGTATTTGGAAGGAAAAGTTTTAAGAGAGTTTTTATCACTCCGGAAAGCTTATGAGGAAAATTTGAGAACAATCATTATGGAGGGTGTGCAAAAAAAGGAAATTAACCCTCAAAATGTAGAAATAATCTTATTTTCACTTTTATCAACACTAAGGCGATTGCATTCTTGGTACGGTAAGCAAAATGATTTAAGTGAATATCAACTTAAAGAAGATGTTCCCAAAATACTTTTAAACGGTATTGTCTCCTCTACTTAAAATGAAAACTGTCTTAGGATTTAAATCCTTTTTTTAATTTAGTTGAATGTATTTAAAGTACGCTAAGCCTTTGTTGGATTTGATTTTAAGTGGTTTAGGACTCTTGTTTTTAATTCCAATTTTAATTCCAATTTTGATTATCCTCAGTTGTATTCATGCAGCGAGTCCTCTTTTTATTCAAACTAGAGTAGGGCAGCATGGTAAATATTTTCAAGTTTATAAGCTTAAAACCATTAAAGACAATGGCAAGTCTAATGCTTTCTTGCAATTTCTAAGAAAGTCTAAAATAGATGAGCTTCCACAATTGCTTAATATCCTTAAAGGAGAAATGAGCTTGGTGGGACCCAGACCAGATATCCCCGGTTATTATGACAAGTTGGAAGGAGAAAATCGATTAATATTGAATTTGAAGCCAGGTTTGACAGGTTATGCTTCTTTAAAATTTGCAAATGAAGAAGAGTTACTCAAGCAACAAAACAATCCTTTGTTTTATAATGATACCATTATATTTCCTGAAAAAGTTAAGCTTAATTTAGATTATTACCGTAAGGTTTCACTTGGTTTAGATTCAAAAATCATTATTAAAACTTTACTTTTACCTTTCAATTAAATTTTATATGTCAACAACTACAGAACTTTCTAAAATCTGGCTTTCTTCCCCACACATGGGAGGGCAAGAACAAACTTTTGTAAATGCAGCCTTTGCAGAAAATTGGATAGCACCCTTAGGGCCCAATGTAAACGGGTTTGAAGAAGACCTTAAGCAGTATATAGGTAATGAAAAAGAGGTGGCAGTTTTGAGTTCTGGAACTGCAGCTATACACTTGGCCTTAGTTCAACTTGATGTTTCGAAGGGAGATGAGGTCATATGTCAAAGTTTTACCTTTTGTGGTTCTGCCAATCCAATTCTATACCAGGGAGCAACTCCAATTTTTGTAGATAGCGAACCAAGTACTTGGAATATTTGTCCAAAAGCATTAGAAACTGCTATTTTAGATAGAATTTCTAAAGGCAAAACTCCAAAAGCCATTATCCCTGTTCACCTTTACGGAATGCCTTACTTGGTAGACGAAGTTGCAACTGTGGCAAAAAAATATAATATCCCCATTATTGAAGATGCTGCAGAATCTTTGGGGTCCACCTATAAATCTAAAAGTTGTGGGACTTTTGGAGATTTTGCGGCCTTGTCTTTCAATGGCAATAAAATTATAACCACTTCTGGCGGTGGAGCTTTAGTTTGTAAAGATAAAACTTCAAAAGAAAAGACCGTTTTCTTTTCTACTCAAGCCAGAGATAACGCGCCGCATTATCAACATTCCGAAGTTGGATTTAATTACAGAATGAGTAATATCTCTGCTGGAATTGGTCGTGGACAAATGCTGGTTCTTGATGATCATGTAGCTTTGAGACGACAAATGCACCAATTTTATAAAGATATTTTTAATGAAATTGACGGGGTAGATGTATTATCAGAACCTTCACAGGATTTTTTTAGTAATCATTGGTTGTCTACCATTCTAGTAGATCCAAAATTAACTAAAGGGATTGACAGGGAGCAATTACGATTACATTTAGATACTTATAATATTGAAAGTAGACCTCTCTGGAAGCCTATGCACCTCCAACCTGTATTTGCTGGAATGCCTTTTTATGGAGGGAAAGTTGCTGAAGAACTATTTGCTAAAGGGCTATGTCTTCCATCAGGTTCAAATCTTTTAGACGAAGATAGAGACAGAATAAAATCAGCTATTTTTGAAGTATTTAAAAATTGAAATCATGAGTATTTTTGAAGTTATAGAACAAAGAAGATCCGTATTTCCAAATCAATTTAATAATAAACCAATAGAAAAGGCAGAGCTAGATAAAATTCTTGCATCAGCCAACTGGGCACCTAATCATAAGCATACAGAGCCATGGCGATTTAAAGTTGTTCAAGGCAATGCGAAATTGAAACTGGCACAGCATCTTGTTGTAAAACAAACTCAACTTGATTCTAAAATGTCTTCTTTTAAGCAGAAAAAAATAACTTCTAAATTTGAACAAGCGCATACGGTTATTGCCATTTGCATCAAAAGACACTCCCGGATTTTGCCAGAGTGGGAAGAAGTTGCCGCAGTAGCCATGGCGGTACAAAATATGTGGTTGGCTTGTACCGAGCTTAATATCGGTTCTTATTGGAGTTCACCTTCTCTTATTACTTTGGTGGATGACTTCTTCAATTTAGAAGACGGAGAGTCCTGCTTAGGGTTTTTCTACATGGGCAAATTTGATATGAAGATTGATGAAGGCAAGAGAAAGTCTTCAATTGATGATAAAGTGGAGTACTTTACAGAGTAATGGCTTTTTTAAAGCTTGGTATGTGCCTTAAATTTTAGCATCAATCCTTAAAATCGGACATGTTAATAAATTTTTATAACCGATATTAATTTGTAATTTTGAGTATGTGGGAAATAGATCTAACATATCGAGAAAATTACAGTCGAGTTTTGATAGGCTTTACGAAAAAAAGGCGTTATTAACTCGGGCAAGACCTTTGCCAAAAGTTGCATTGCAAAAAATACAAGATGCTTTATCTGTAGAATGGACTTACAATTCCAATAGTATAGAAGGGAATACACTTACTCTAAAAGAAACGCAAATGGTGTTACAAGTAGAGATAACCATTAAAGGTAAATCCCTAAGTGAACATATTGAAGCCAAAAACTACGAGTTGGCTTTGAATCACATTTATGCCTAAGTTAAGCCTGATTACCATCTTAATCCTACTGATATTTTAGATCTGCATAGATACATCCTTAGAAGTATTGAAGAAGATGACGCAGGAAGACTTCGTAATGCAGGAGTTAGAACTTCAGGAGCTAATTTTATACCTCCAAATGCTAGAAAAGTTCCAGGCTTACTGGATGAGCTTATTGATTTTGTATTGAAAAATCCATTGCAACTCAATGAGATTGAGTTAGCAACTATTTTTCATCTCAAATTTGTATGGATACATCCTTTTTTTGATGGCAATGGTCGCACAGTGAGGTTAGTCATGAATTTGATTTTAATGAAAGTAGGATTTACTCCAACTATAATTTTAAGCACAGATCGAAAGAAATATTATACAGCCCTAAATGCTGCTAATACTGGAAATTACTATAAACTGACTTTACTTACGGTACAGGCGCTAGAGCGTACCATGAACATTTATATAGGTTCTCTACCTGATAATGATTTGGGCTTTATGGAAATTTCAGATTTGGTACAAGAAGAAAATTTACCCTACGGTCATGAATATATTAGTTTATTAGACCGGCAAGGCAAAATAGATGCTTATAAAGAAGGTAGAAATTGGCTTACCACCAAATCTGCAGTTTTGGAATATGTTCAAAATCGGGAGCGCAAAAGGGCATTGTAATCTATCCCTCGTTGAATTTGTGAAAAGTTGAAATTAAAACGATGTTTAAATTCAT